>JBEKVL010000259.1:0-8110 GCA_049514055.1 Tepidisphaeraceae bacterium
TGCTGCGTCGCTCCGCAAGAACGCCGCGGATGCGTTTGGCTTGATTGACGGTGATGAAAGAGTGCTCGACCAGCAGGTCGGCGAGGCTGCGCTGGTTCGGGTCCGACGACTGTTTCTGGTGCTCGCGGCAGAACTCCACCTCTGTCCGCGTCGCCAGCCCGGTGTCCACGACGACTTTCCCCACCTCGGTGTCCAAGGGGGCCGTCATGCCCGTCCCGGTCGAGTTGTTGTGGTTCTCCTTTTCGCCCATATCGTTCCAGACGTGATCAGAAATCCGCCGACGAAGCGACATGACCCGGAAGGCGGCAGCCTATAATCCAGCAACGAAAACTAGGTAAACTATGCAGTATAGTCAAGCTCCCATCCACTTATTTCCAAAAGACTTGCGGGAAAATAACAATTTCTTGGTGAAAATGGGGCGGAAATCCTGTACATATGGGAGCAACTGGCTGACTTTCCGCCCGCAGAGGATTTAAAAATTATGAGTCCGATAACAATCGCGCCCTCTTCGTCTACTTCTTCCGCAGGCCACCAGGCCAAGCCCCGCAAGAAGTTGTCTTCCGTTACCATTCGCTTCGTCGGTGATTCCGGCGATGGCATGCAGCTTGTCGGGTCCGCGTTTTCCGACGCTTCAGCCCTCGTCGGCAACGACATCAGCACCCTGCCGGATTTCCCGTCCGAAATCCGCGCCCCTGCCGGCACCATCGCCGGTGTCTCCGGTTATCAGCTTCAGTTCGCATCCACCGACATCTTCACGCCCGGCGATGAAGTCGACGTCCTCGTCGCGATGAATCCGGCCGCGCTCAAGACCAATCTCGGTGTCGTCAAACGCGGCGGCATCATCCTCGTCAACGAGGATGCGTTTGACGCTGTCGATCTCAAGAAGGCCGGCTACGCGGACAACCCGCTGGAGGGCGACGCCCTGCATGGCTATCGCGTCATCAAAGTCCCGGTTGACAAACTCAATTCCGAGGCCGTCAAAGAAACCGGCCTGCCCACCAAGCAGGCCGAGCGCTGCAAGAACTTCTTCACCCTCGGCCTGGTGTGCTGGCTGTACGACCGGCCCATCGACCAAACCCTGGCTTACATCGAGCAGAAATTTGGCAAGAAGAACCCGGTCGTTGCCAAGGCTAATACGCTGGCTCTCAAGGCCGGCTTCAACTTCGGCGAGAATACCGAGATCATGCCGGAGCAGTACCACGTCGAGAAAGCCGTCCTTCCTCCCGGTGTCTATCGTAAAGTCACCGGCAACGAAGCTGTCGCCCTGGGTCTGGTCACCGCCGCGCGTCTTGCCGGCAAGCGACTCTTCTACGGCAGCTATCCCATCACTCCCGCCACCACGATCCTCGAAACCCTCGCCGAACTGAAGAACCACGACGTGGTCACTTTCCAGGCCGAGGACGAAATCGCCGCCATGGGCTCCGTCGTCGGCGCGGCCTTCGGCGGCGCAATTGCCGCCACCGGCACGTCCGGCCCGGGCCTGGCGCTCAAGACAGAAGCCATCGGCCTGGCCGTCATGACCGAACTGCCCATGGTCATCGTCGACGTCCAGCGCGGCGGACCCTCCACCGGCCTGCCCACCAAGACCGAGCAGTCGGATCTGTACCAGGCCGTCTTCGGCCGCAACGGCGACTGTCCCGTTCCGGTCATCGCTGCCACCAGCCCGGCCGACTGTTTCGATGCCACCATCGAAGCCGTCCGCATCGCCGTCCGCTACATGACGCCCGTCATCCTGCTCACCGACGGCTACATTGGCAACAGTTCCGAGCCGTGGCTTATCCCCGGCTACGACAAGTTCCCGAAGATCCTCGCTCACCACCCCGATAAGCCGAACAGTGACACCGGCTTCATGCCCTACGCCCGCAACGCGGATCTTTCCCGCCCCTGGGCCATCCCCGGCACGCCGGGCCTCGAGCACCGCGTCGGCGGACTCGAGAAGCAGGATGTCACCGGCGCCGTCTCCCACGATCCCCGCAATCACCAGCGCATGACCGATCTCCGTGCCCAGAAGGTCGCCGGCATCAAGGCCGCCGGTCCCGAGTACTTCTGGACCGGCCCCGAGTTCGGCGATGTCCTGCTCGTTGGTTGGGGCGGGACCTTCGGAACTCTCAAAGCCGCCACCATTCAGCTTCAGCAGCAGGGGTTCAGCGTTGCCTCCTGCCAGATCCGCTACGTCAACCCACTGCCGGCCGACCTCGGCGACAAGTTCAAGCGATTCAAACATGTGGTTGTCTGCGAGCTCAACGCCGGCCAGCTTCGTACCCTCATTCGTTCCCGGTATCTGATTGATACCAAGGCCATCACCAAGATCCAGGGCCAGCCTCTCACCATCAACGACATCATCAACGGCCTGAAAAAGGTTCTCAACCCCTGACCCTTCGTGCCCCCGTGCCTTCGTGCCTTGATTCGTGACTTATTGGAGTCCCCATATGACCGTCGCCAACGCTGAACCGATTACCGTTCTCAAGCCTTCCGACTTCGCCAGCAGCCAGGAAATCAAATGGTGTCCCGGCTGCGGCGACTACGCCGTCATCGCCCAGGCCCGCAAGGTCCTCGCCAAGCTCGGCGTTGCCCGCGAGAACACTGTCTTCGTCTCCGGCATCGGTTGCTCCTCCCGTTTTCCCTACTACATGGAAACCTACGGATTCCACAGCATCCATGGCCGGGCACCCACCCTCGCCTCGGGCCTGAAGCTCTCCCGCCCCGAACTCGCCGTCTGGATCATCACCGGCGACGGCGACGCCCTCTCCATCGGCGGCAACCACTTCATGCACCTCATCCGCCGCAACCTCAACGTCAAGATCATCCTCTTCAACAACCGCATTTACGGCCTGACCAAGGGCCAGTATTCCCCGACCAGCCTGCCGGGGCTGAAGACCAAGACCAGCCCCATGGGCGCTCCCGAGTTCCCCGTCCGGCCCATCAGCCTTGCCCTTGGTGCTGAGTCCAGCTTCGCCGCCCGCGCGCTCGATTCCGATGTCAAGCATCTCGAATACGTCATCGAACGCGCCGCCAAGCACGTCGGTACGGCCTTTGTCGAGGTCTATCAGAACTGCGTCATTTTCAACGACGGCGCCTACAACTACATTTCGGACAAGGCCACCCGTCCGGACAACATGGTTTACCTCGAGCACGGCAAGCCGCTGATTTTCGGCAAGAACAATGAGAAGGCGATCAAGCTCAAGGGCTTCACCCCCCAGATCGTCAACGTTGCCGACACCAGGCCCGAGGAACTGCTGATCCACGACGAGGCCGCCCCCGATCCGGCGGCCGCCTTCCTGCTCTCGCGCCTGGCCTACCCCGAGTTCCCCGAGCCGATGGGCGTCTTCCGCGCCGTCCGGCGCGAAACCTACGACGAAACCGTCTACGCCCAGAAGGAGAAGTCCGAGGCCGCCCGCGGCAAGGGCGACATTCAGGCGTTGCTCAAGGGCAACGAGACCTGGACCGTGGCCGGCTGATCATTGACTTCCGGCCCGTTCTTGGCCAGAATAGTCGTCTATAGTGGTGGCCATAGCTCAGTTGGTAGAGCGCCAGGTTGTGGTCCTGGACGTCGCGGGTTCGAATCCCGTTGGTCACCCTTTGCGTGAGTTGCCAGTTGCTGGCAGGGCAGACATTCCTGTCTGTCGTCCAGCAACTGGCAACTTCTGTTTCAGCCACCAACGAACGACCGGAAACTGACTACTGACTACGGACTAACCAAGACATGCTCACGCGCCGAATCATCCCCTGTCTCGATGTCGACCGTGGCCGCGTCGTCAAGGGCATCAAGTTCTTCGACCACGTCGATGCCGGCGATCCCGTCGAGCAGGCCCGCCGCTATCAGGATGACGGCGCGGACGAGCTCGTCTTCTACGACATCACCGCCAGCCACGAAGGCCGGGAGATCATGGCCGACCTGGTGCGCAAGGTCATGGAGCACATCTTCATGCCACTGACGGTGGGCGGCGGCATCCGCACACTTGATGACGCCACACGGCTCATCCAGGCCGGCGCCGAAAAAGTCTCGGTCAACTCCGCCGCCGTAAAGAACCCCGAGCTCATCGCCGAGATCTCGCGCAAATTTGGCCGCTGCGCCACCGTCCTGGGCCTCGACGCCAACCGCGTCAGCATCGACGGCGCCGAAAAATGGCGTGTCTTCATCAACGGCGGCCGTGTCAACACCGGCATCGACGTCATGCAGTGGGTGAAACAGGCCGAGGCTTCCGGCGCCGGTGAAATCGTCCTGAATGTCATGAATGCCGACGGCACCAAGGAAGGCTACGACATCGAGATGACCGCCGCCGTGTCCGACGCCGTGAAGATCCCCGTGGTTGCCTCCGGCGGCGCCGGTTCACCGCAGCACATGCTGGACGTGCTGACCGCCGGCAAAGCCGACGCCGCCCTGGCCGCGTCGATCTTCCACTTCAAAGAGCACTCGGTCCCGGCCGTCAAGCAGTTTCTGGCGGATCATGGCGTACCCATTCGCCTCGTGTAACACCGCCACCGCCGCCTCTTGCCCAGCCCCGCGGGGGCGATACATGTTCGCCCATGGCGTCAGCCGTAGGTGACAGTAGTCGTAGTCACTGTCAATCTCGGAAGGGCGAAAGAACCATCCCCAACCCCGCATGCTGGAATTGGCGAAGCACGATCGGGTTGGCGTCCCCCTGTATTGCCGCGATACCGACCAGTGGCCGGGCGACGAGGGACGTCGCGGCGTGCGCCCGGCGAGGGGCGGAAACATGGCATCAAGCGTAGAATGGCTGTCGACTCTTCTTCTCCTTGCAGATTGCCGGGCGCCGAGTCACAATCGGGAATATGGGAATTACACGGTGCTGGGTGCCGTTGCTCTTTCTCTGGGCCGGTGGATGTCAGTTTGCCCATCGGATGCCGCTCAAGGAACTCTTTGATCGGGTGCCGCTGGGAGCGTCGCTGCCGGCGGACCTCCGGTGCTCCAACATCGTCAAGGAGGCACGTACAGACCGAGCCTGGGGTGCGGCGGGCTTCAATCAGTGGGAGCACTACACGGGAACTCTGGAATGGGTTGTGTTTCTGACGGATCACGGGAAGGTTGTGGCCAAGCGGTATCAGGTTCGGGGCGAGGAAGGACAAATGGCTGTGGACCACTACCAGCGCATCGACCGCAGTGAGTGGGAGATCGCGGGCCCGGCGAACGATCCGGCAGCACTGGTGCAGCTCCGGCGGGCATGCGATGAGCTGGAATTTGCGTACCTTGGGTTGCCTGATTCGCGCGATGCGCGCATCCAGTACCTGCTCATGTCCGGCCGGTTCAAGCCTGACCCGGAGGACGCGGACGTTGGACCTGATGAACTGTTTGCACTGGCTGAAGCGAGCATGGCGCGGGATGACGGACGGATGGAGGTTGATCGCGCCACCAGCGAGCCGGCTCCGTTGCCGTTTGTAAATCGGCGTACCCTGCAACTGCAGCAGACCGGAGATGGGCGGACTCGCCTTGTCGTGGAGCGGCGGTTGGATGTGGCGCTGTCGGCATGGACCGTGGTGGTGTGGGCTCGAATGATCGCCGGCCGTCAGCCCTACTGACGGAGAGGGAGATGGTTAGAAATGGATCACCGGGGCATCCCTGGCCCGTTTTCCGAACCCTGACCCGTTTTCCGGACCCCGTTTTCCGGACACCGGGTCGAGGAGGGGCTCAATGATGTTCCCGGACCCACGACTGCTGGACCACTTTCGCCCTATCGGCTTCATCGCCAAGCCGCTAGAATCCCGGTCAACAACGAAAGGTCCAAATGGGTTCCCACATCATCGTGCAAATCCGGTTGACCCCTCCCGCGTGGGAATCTATGGAATCGCTGGCTGAGAAACAGGGCATGACCCATCTCGCGATGCTCTCGCGGCTGGTGGAGTGGCTTGCTCACCAGCCCGCCACGATCAAGGCATCTGTCTTGAGTCACGATTCATCGGGGAGCCCGGCCGCCGCCCGTTTGATTGTCAACCAGATGGCCTCGGCGAGGAACGAGTAAGGGTAGTCGCTTCGAAAACCCGCCACGGTCGGTTGCTCGTGGGGTGCCCCGCCACTGGCGTTGGAAGGCGGAACTGTTCAATAGGCGAACCGGCCCGCGTCGTAGAGGATGGCGTCGCACACCCTGTCGCCCACGTCGGTAGATGAACTGAAACCGGAGGTCGCGTCTCCAGTAGTAGAAGTGAGCATCACCGTTCCGCGCCATGGCAGGAGGTGCTCGAGATGACCCATCGCGGCGACAGTGGGCCATTGCAAAAATCCACGGCCACACGCCCTTGCGGGTATCCTGCGGCACGCGTCCATTGTCATCTGGCCGCGCGACGCTATGTTATCGTCGCCCCGTTGAACGGGGTGTTTCAGCCAAGGATGGTGCGGTTCATGAACGAGATGTATTTCGGAAAGATCGCCGCCGAGTTGACCGTCAGACCCGCTCAGGTAGAGGCCACGGCCACCCTGCTGGCGGAAGGCGGGACCGTTCCGTTCATCGCCCGCTATCGCAAGGAGGCGACGGGGTCGCTGGACGAAGTCGCCATTACCTCCATTCGCGATCGCCTGGCACAGTTGGCGGAGCTTGACCAGCGCCGGCAGGCCATCCTCAAGTCCCTTGAAGAACGGCAACTGCTCACCGACGACCTGAAATCCCGCGTCGATGCGGCCGAAACCATGACCGCGCTTGAAGACGTCTACCAGCCTTTCCGGCCCAAACGCCGCACACGGGCGATGATCGGCAAGGAAAAGGGCTTGGAGCCGCTGGCCGACATTCTCTGGAAGCAGGACCCGGCCGTTGACCCGGAAGCCGAGGCCGCGAAATACGTCAGTCCCGGCAATTCCACGATTTCTGTGGAGTTGGTCGTGCCCGATATCGCGGCCGCGTTGCAGGGGGCTCGTGATGTGCTGGCCGAGCGCGTGAGCGACGATGCCGAGGCCCGGACCAGGATGCGCAAGCTCTTCTGGGAACAGGGCATGATTCGCTCGGAAGTCTACGTCGGCAAGGAAGTCGAAGGGGCGAAGTTCAAGGACTATTTCGCCTGGTCCGAACCTGTGGCCACCGCGCCGTCGCACCGGGTGCTGGCCATCCGCCGCGGGGCCGATGAAGGATTTCTGTCTTTCCAGATCCGCCCGCCGGAAGACGAGGCCATCGCGATGCTCGAGGGCATGTTCATCAGAACGCCCGGCCGGTGTGCCGAGCAGGTGCAGCTGGCGATCAAGGATTCGTACAAGCGTCTTCTCTGCACGTCGATGGAGACCGACACGCGCATGGAGTCGCGGCGACTGGCCGATGTGGCCGCCGTGGAGGTGTTCGCCCAGAACCTGCGGCAGTTACTGCTCGCGTCCCCGTTAGGACAGAAGCGAATGCTGGCCGTGGACCCCGGCTTCCGCACGGGCTGCAAGATCGTGGTACTCGATGCGCAGGGCCAACTCGTCCACAACGACGTCATCTACCCCGACCAGGGCCAGCACAAGACGCTCGAGGCCGAGGCGACGATCAAGGCGTTGGTCCGCAAATACCAGATCGAGGCGATCGCCATCGGCAACGGCACGGCCTCGCGCGAGACCGAGGCATTCATCCGCCGGCTCGGGCTGCCGGCGGGCGTGGCGGTTGTCATGGTCAACGAATCCGGGGCCTCGATCTACTCTGCGTCCGAGGCCGCCCGCGAGGAGTTCCCCGACTACGATCTGACCGTCCGAGGCGCGGTGTCGATCGGCCGGCGGCTGATGGACCCGCTGGCCGAGCTGGTCAAGCTCGATCCCAAGACCATCGGCGTCGGCCAGTATCAGCACGACGTCGAACAGAACCTGCTGAAGAAATCGCTCGATGACGTGGTCATTTCCTGCGTCAACGCTGTCGGCGTGGAGGTCAATACCGCGTCGAAACAGCTCCTGACCTACGTTTCCGGCCTCAACGCCGCCATCGCCGAGAACATCGTCGCCTACCGCAACCAGAACGGCCCGTTCAAATCGCGGCGCGAGCTCAAGGAAGTCCCGCGACTGGGCGAGAAGACCTTCGAACAGGCGGCCGGTTTCCTGCGGATTCGCGGTGCGAAGAATCCGCTCGACGCCTCGGCCGTTCATCCGGAATCCTATGCCGTCGTGGACCACATGGCCGCCGATCTCGGTGCAACCATCACGGAC
>JBEKVL010000260.1:0-8107 GCA_049514055.1 Tepidisphaeraceae bacterium
TCGGCCGGTCGAAGAGCCAGACACGCGAGACTTTCTGCTCCTCGGTCCAGGTGAGTTTCACGAACGCCCCCTTTTGCTCGCCCTTGCTGGCCCACTCGTGCTCGGTCCTGCCAGGGAAACCATCCACGATGCCATCGGTAAGCCCGGCCGGGCTGTAACCATCGTAGGTGGAACTGACCGTAACCTGCGCGATGCGGGCGATGTTGTTCACCGAAACGAGAGGCGTGGTCCCCACGCCGGCCCCGGCCTCGGGGCCGAGCAATTTCACTTCCTGCAGGCACATGGCGTAGCGGCTGCCGGGAGGATTGGCGACGAACTTGATGCCGCCCCAGCCGCTCGAGAAATTGGCCGCGTAGCAGAGAAAGAACGATCGCCCGTCGCCCGCGATGAACTTCGAAGGCACGTTCACGAAGTACGCCTGCTCGCCGAAGTGCTTCATGTACGTGATGAGTCTCCACGGCCCGGTGCTGCGCGGCGATTCCAGTAGATATGTGTTGTATCGCGACACGGTGTTCCCGCCGTCGGTCACGCACAGGATATAGCGTTTGAGAGGCGCGAAGTAGGTCATCGTGACGCAGCCCATGTTGTCCGGCCAGGCGGCAATCGGCTTGATCTGCTTGAAATCCGCCGTCCACGCCGCCTGCCCCGCCGCATCGTCGCCGCAATAGAACTCGTACTTGCCGGCATCGTTCATGTTCTGCACCGACGGCTTCACGCGGAGCAGATAGACCTCGTCCGCCGTGATCCAACTGTTGTACGCATAGCGCCGCCCCTCCGGGCCGCGCGAAGCGCCCTGCGCCGCGAGGTACGCCTTGCCGTCCGGCGAATGCTGCATGGCCCTGCCGAAATCGACGAAATGGGGGGCGCCGATCTTCACGGGCTCGCCGTTCAGCGCTGATTCGCCAAAGAGCGGCCTACCCGGCGCCGTGGGCGGATTGTTCCACGTCTTGCCGAGGTCATTCGACCAGCGGAATCCGACGAACGGCCCGAGCCATGGCCAGTTGTAGGGAATCCCGTCGCGCTTCACCTGCCCGTTGGGATGCAGGCAATAGGTGCCGTAGTACCACACGCCTTCATGCACCAGCGATCCGCAAGGATACCGCCCTTCATACGGCGTCGGATCGCCCGGCCACGTCCCCAGCGGCGTCACGGTCAGGTTCAGCGGGTCATCGCCCTCGATCACCGCCTGCCCGGTGACGGCTTTCTTGCCGCCCGACGTGCTGGACTGGTTCTCCACCTGCCCATCCGTCCATGGCGAGTACAACTTGCCATCGGCCGCCCACGATGGATACCAGGTGTCGGCCCCGGTGTACGATCGCTGCCGGCCTGTGAATGCAAGCCCGGCAAAGTCCCTGGACTGCTCGAACGGGCAACCCCTGGGCGGCTCCGATGGCCAGACCCGCAGCGCCGGCGAAGACGGGGCATCGACGAGTTTCTGCACGATTTCCTGCGCCCCGGCGGGAAGCACACCAAGCAACAACAAGACAATAGATATCTTCATATGCTTAACCTCGGTAGGGTCCGCTTCAGCGGACGGGAAACCGGTCGATTGTTCTTCCGCTCGGGCGCCACGCCTTGTCGCAGACAAGCCGTGGCACTCTCCGAATAGCACGATCTCTGTCGAGTCCGCTTCGGCGAAACTGTGCCTGTGCCCAAGCCGTCCGCCGCGGCGGACCCTACATGCCAACCATGACCCGCACCGGCCCGATCAGGCCCGACTCCATCGGCTTGCGGTCCCTGGCCAGCACGATGTTTGTCCTCGTGAACCGCTTCCCGGCCGGCAGGTCCTGGTCCGCCAGAACACGATTCAGCCAGCCGTTCACGACGTCGATCTCGAGCTCATTCCCAACCGGCTTCACCACCGCGGTGACGTCGCACCGGAACGGCGCGGTCCAGAGCACGCCCAGGTCCTTGCCGTTCAGTCTGACCTGTGCGATCACGGCCACCTGTCCGAGTTCCAGCAGCACCTGCTGTTTGGCCGGGTCCACACCCCCCGACAGATCGAATGTCTTGTGATAGGTCGCCTTGCCCGAAAACGCCCGGATTCCCGGCTCGCTCCGGTCGGGCCACGATACCAGCTTCTCAAACTCGGCCGATTCCGGCGCGCCCCATCCCGGCGGGAACGTCACGCGCCACGGCCCGGCGAGTTCGCCGGCGGCCCGCAACGTGCGGAAGTTGCTCCCGGCTGTTCCGTTGACATCGGCGGCGATGGCCTTGCGCAACACCACGAAGATCGACCCACCCGGCGGCAGTTCCAGCGGCACCAGCGTCCGCCCGTTCTGCTGGGTGAACGCCTGCGCCGGCCGGGTTTCACCGCTCACCGCATCCCACAATTCCGGCTGCTTCCCGCCAACGCGCAGGCTGGCCACAAACACCTCCGCGCGCGGCCGGCGGTTGGCGATGAAATAAACATCCGCATCACCCGCCCGCCGGTGAATGTAGTCAAGCTGTGCATCCGGCGCCGCGCCGCGGACCTCGAAATCCGGCCCGATCTTCATCGCCGCCAACACGTCGCGTGCCGGCACGTCCGTGAAGACCTTGCCTTTCCCCACCGTGTTCGGCGACGATTTGCCCCACAACTCATCCGCGATCGCGGCCAGGTCTTTTTCGCACTGGGGATAGTTGGTGAGCGTCACCGTCTTCACCGGCCGTGGGCCGAGAATCGTGGCGCCGTCGCGCGCCAGTTGCGCGATCTTTCCGGCCGCGGCTGTCGAGAGAATCGGCTTCTCCGGCAGCACCAGCACCGCATAACTCATGCCATCCGGCAGCGTCAGCCGGCCTTCCTTCACGCCCATCCGCGTGATCTTCGCCTCCTCGTTGATCACGTCTTAGTCGTAACCCGGCAGCACCTTCGCCGGATCGTCTTCCTTGAGCCGCACAAAACTCGGCACATGATCGCCATAGTAGTAGCAGACATCGGCCACAAATTGCCCCGCCAGCATCATCTGCTGAACGCGCGTCAGATAGAGCGTCATCGCCCGCGACTGCTCCCACCAGGTGATCTGCGGGTCAAAGTGCGTTCCGGCAAAATACTCCTGCCCCGGAATGCCCATCGATGCCGGCGAGCAGGTCATGGCGTGCCACACGATTCGGTTGAGTCCCGAGCAGATTTCCCGGTCAAAGGCCGGCTTCAGGTGGATCCAGGGAATTTCATCCCATTGCGGCCCGATGGATGTCATGCCTTCGGCGTTGACGATGCGCTTGCCGTAGATGTGCGCCGCCGACGCCGCCTGCTTGGTGAAGAACCGGTTGAGGTCCGTCGCCCGGTGCGGCGACGGCGCCCAGAACTCGTTCATCGGCACATCGCCGCGCCCGAGACACTTAAGGGCATCCACCGGTGCTCCGTGCGGGCCGCCCGATTCCGGATGCGAACCCATGCCGTGCTTGTTCGCCAGCCCCGACATCAGGGCGTAGTGGTTGTCGGCAATCAGATCGCCCACCGTCTTACGCAGGTCGGCCAGGAAACGCACCGACTCATCGCGAGAATTGACGATCTTCCCGCACATCACCGGCAGGAACGGCGTGATGTCATAGCCTCGCCGCTGGCGGAACTCGTCAGCAAACGTATCTGTCCAATTCGTGCCGCCCAATTCCCACGAGTCCGTGTGGACATATTTGAGAGCCTTCCCTGCCAGAGGCCCTGCATCGGCAATCAACGGCTCCACCGACTGCGCCCAATACGTCCGGAACGCTCTTTGCGACAGGTGGTCCAGAGCCAGGCCTTTCCATGTATCTGACGATGTCGAAACCTGCGCTCCGGTCGGCGTGTATCCGATCCGCAACACCGTCCATGTCCCGGCCGGCGCTTCCCAATCCAGCTTCCCGGTCTTATCCATCTTCGCCGTCAGGTTCACGATGTCCTTCGCCGTGCAATCCTCCTCGCCCGGCGTGCCCGGCAGATCTTCCAGTAGCGGCCAGGTCACCGGCGCGGAGAACCCGACTTCCTTGAACACCGCCTTGTCCGCCAAGTTCACGATCGGCCGCCGGCCCGCGGCCGCCGATGGAAACGCCAGCGCCGGCCCTTTCAATGTTAGCTCCGCGACCTGCGCATTCCTCGGCGCGTTGGGCATGCCCTTGTCAAACGCCCGCGTGATCACGATACGGAAATGCGCCGCCTTCGTTTTCTCGAACTTCACCACCGTTTCCTTGCCATCGGCCACCGCGAAGGCCGCCAGTCTGCGGAACGCCTTGCCATCGTCGGATACCTGCAACTCACAATCGCGCGGCGAATACCCCGGCCGGCCCAGCAGCGTCAGCGTATCCGCCTCGACCGGTTCCTTGAACGACAACTGCAGCCAGTGCGGCTTTTCCGGCGTCGGCCCGTCGCCGAACTTCTCACCCTGCGAAACCCAGAACGTTTCCTTGTTCCCGTCAACCGCCAGTTGCGGCGGATGCGTCTCCTGCGAGTTATTCGCCGTCGCCCCGTCAAACACCGACGTAGCCGCCGCCCCGGCTTTCACCGGCCACGCCAGCACCGCGATGTCCCGGTAGTAGTCCAGTTTCGCCTTCGGCTGCGCCAGCACCTGGCTGACCTTCCCCGGCCCGGCGATAGTCGTCTCCGAAAATGTCACCGCCTTTGAAGCAAACTCCGGCGTCACCCCCGGCCCGCCCAGGTTCCATCCCGACTGGATATTGAGGCTGATTTCCATCCCCAGCCGGTCGGCTTCCTTCACCGTGTGTTTGAATAACTCCCGCCACTCGGCCGACATATACATCGGCCCCGCTGGCACGGGATGGTGCCCGCCCTGCGTCGCCCCGCCCGCGTCGAGGATCACCGCGCCGCCGAAGTTGTTGGCCTTCATCGCCTCCAGATCTTTGGTGATGGCCGCCTTGTCCACATTGCCGTTGAGCCACCACCAATACGCCCGCAACCCGGCCTCCGGCGTCGGCTTCGCAAACATCTCATCCAGCGAATCGGCAATGGCGCTGCCAGACAACACGCCGGACAAGAGTAGAGCGGATAATTGTTTCCAGTAACGGATAGTCATCGTGGTCTTCTCCTTGGCCGCATTGTACTCTCACTTGCCTGTATTCGACGAGTGACCAACTCGGGCGTACATTCTGAATAAGGAGAACGCGATGAAACCACCCCGCAACCTACATCCTCTCTCTCGCTTCGTGCCTGCGTGCCTTCGTGCCTCAATCCCTCTGGCCATGCTCGCATTCCTCTCCTCCTCAGCTCCCGCCGCCGAACCTCCCGCGAAATTGCCGGATGATATCGTGTGGGTCACCCATCGCATCGGCAACTTCCGCTCCGAAACGGTCGGCGTCGGCGATTTCAACGGCGACGGCAAACTCGACATCGTCGCCGGCCCTTACATCTACCTCGCCCCCGACTTCAAGCCAGTCAAGATTCGCACGCTCAAAGGCAGCGTCGATGACCAGGGCAAAGGGTATCACTGGGATTTCATGAACATCCCCATGGACGTCGATGGCGATGGCAAACTCGATGTCGTCTCCTGTGACTGGTTCCAGAAGAAGTCCTCGTGGTTCCGCAACATCGGTCTTTCCGGCCAGGAATGGCCGGAAACCACCATCGAGGAGAACGGCAATTTCGAGTGCGGCGATCTTTGGGACATCATCGGCGACGGCAAGGCCAGCCAGATCCTCCCGCATGTGCAGCGAACCGTCTGGTACGAACTGGCCAAGGACGCCGCGGGTAAGCAGTCGCTCCGCGTACACAAAGTCTCCGATCGTCTCCACGAGTACGGCGGCGGCGTGGGCGATATCAACGGCGACGGCCGGCCGGACATCATCCGCCCCGGCGCCTGGTACGAAGCCCCGGCCGACCCGCGCACGGGCCAGTGGAAGGAGCACCCCCTCATTCTCGGCAGTCTCAAGAACGACAAACCCGAGCACACGGCCCAGATCTGGGTCTACGATGTCAACGGCGACGGGCTCAACGACATCATCTGCTCCTCGGCCCACAACTACGGCATCTTCTGGTACGAGCAGGTTCGCCAGAACGGCCAGATCACCTTCAAACAGCACATCATCGACGCCTCCTGGTCGCAGGCCCACAGCATCGTCCTGGCCGATCTCGATGGCGACGGCATCCCCGAACTCGTCACCGGCAAGCGTTTCATGGCCCACAACGGCAGCGACCCCGACGAAACCGGCCCGCTCGGCGTCTACTACTACAAACTCCAGCGCAAGCCCGAGGTGAAGTGGACGAAACATGTCATTTCGTACAACGAAGGCATCGGCTCAGGCGTGAACCTGTGCGTGGCCGACATCAATGGCGACGGCAAACCGGACGTGATCGTCACCGGCAAATTCGGCGGCCCCGTCTGGTTCGAGAATCGCGGCAAAGCTACCCGTTCCGCACCCTGACGCCCCGCTCGCGGTCGTCCTGTAGCCGCGATCGACGATCGCGGCCACACGCGCGGTTTGCCAAGCAGAACGGGTAGGCCCTTTCCTTGCCTATTCGCCGCTCACGCCGCGGCCATCTTCCGAACCGTCGCCAGCCATCGCGACGGATCGGCCTTGATCGTGTCGAACAGCCGGCGGGCCATGAGGCTCGGCTCCCGCGCACCACTCTCCCAGGATTTCACCAGGACCACCGACACCCCCAGCAGGCACGCGAACAGCGCCTGGCTCACGCCCATGGAGTTCCGCAGCAAGCGGACTTGCCGCGCGGTATAGACATTCGGATCGGGAATCTCAACCGTCCTGACCGTGAACATCTGCTCGGGCGTCTTGCCTGCATCCATCATGCGCTCGAGTTCGCGCATACCCGCCATGATCTCCTCGGCCACACGCGGCTTGGGAAGTTTGTTCCTGGTTCGAGTGGACATAACATCGCCTCAAGCGATCGAAGATCATCATCTGTCAATCCCAGCCGCGACCATTTCGCGGAAAACGTGGAGAGCTGAATGAAAGTCAGCCGCATACATCGTATCCTAGTATACAGCGTATTCTAAATCAAACTGCTCCGCGAAAGAACGGGGCCATGACGATAACGGATCTCCAACACAGCGTGTTTCTTGACTGCCATGATTCACAGCACGATACTCCAAGTGAAGGATTGCCTCACGACCATGATGAACCATCGGGCCTCAATGCGTCTGCTACGGCTTCTATCGGGTGTCATTCTGCTCAGCGTTCTTGGTGGATGCCGCGATACGCCGAAGGCAGCCACGTCGCGCGAGAAGAAGTTGGACCTCGTGGTGAATGATGCAGCACGGGTGGCCGCACCCGACGATCGCGCGGCGTTTGCCCAGGCTGCACCCTTCACGAACGTTCAGGGCTTGGAGGTGACCGTCATTGGGTTCCGTGTGCCGCTCGACGATGGAAAACGTCGAGTTCTGATTTCTTTCACGCACGAGCACTTTGACGCCACAGGTGTCGAGCAATTGGCCGCGGAGGCGGTGGCTGACTATGTGCGCGTCAAGAACGCGCCCAGCGGGTCGACTACCCAGGCCGTACGCCCAGGCTAGGATCCACATCTACGGTAATGTGTACTCCGCGCGTCGTTGCCTCAAGTGGAGCTCTCATGCAGATTCGTTATGTCCGGGCCGTTGCCGTGTGCCTCCTCCTCATTGCCGGGCAGGTGTCAGCCGCCGATCGCTCGCCCCAAGCATCGCAAGACGCCGTCGCCGCGCTGAAGAACTACCTGTTGTCCGACGCGAACTCCCGTCCGGCCATCGACAAGCAGCCGTTCGCGGCCGTACCTCTCACCAAGTCCGACGCCGAAACCGCCCAGCAACTGCTTTGGGACGACCATGTCAGGCAAATCCGCCAATCCCGAGCGGCCGAGATGAAGGACCGCCGCCTGCGCGATGGCAAACTTGAGATGCCGTTCTTTTATGAAGTCTTCGGCGACAAGCCCAACGCCAGCCGCAGCCTCTTCATCTCCATGCATGGCGGCGGCAACGCACCGAAACAACTCAACGACCAGCAGTGGGAGAACCAGAAGCACCTGTACCGCCCGGCCGAGGGCGTCTATCTTGCCCCGCGCGCCCCGACCAACACCTGGAACCTCTGGCACGAATCGCACATCGATCGCATGTTCGCCCGGCTCATTGAGGATCTGATCGTGTTCGAGGACGTCGATCCCAACCGCGTCTACATCATGGGTTATTCGGCCGGTGGCGATGGCGTCTAT
>JBEKVL010000261.1:0-8074 GCA_049514055.1 Tepidisphaeraceae bacterium
CCATGTCGATGCGCCAACACGGCCATGACACTCATTACGACAACCCATCCCACCGCTCCGGCTCCTGAGCGGCGTCCGTGGCCGCCGTGACGCGGGTGCCGTCCGTGGTCGGCGGGGCCGAGACGGTCATCTCGGTGAACGATCCTTCGGTGAACGCAGATATGGCAGGTCGCATAGTGGACTCCTTTTGTTTGCGACCCGGTTTGTACAGAGGGCCACTGACACCTCTCGGTCAGTGGTGCGGGGAATAATTCGCAGTTTGATGTTCGCCGTGGATCGTGCAGGCTCCGAGGCTGCCCAGCCGAAACAGGTGTGACTGGCAGCGGCAATCGGTACGGCCAAAGCCCCGGATCGGCTCGGCCCCGTCATGGACGAGTGCCGTTGCCAACCTGCACTCAAGCGACTTCGGTCCCTCGATGACAATGGCCCCGATCATCTCGGCCCGCACGGACAGGTAATCAATGTGCCACTTCAATGGCTTTCGCCGCCGACCGTGCCGGGACAGCCGGGCCAGCAGGTTTCGCTGGGCGGTTCCGACGTATGCATATCGGCTGGCCGGGAAGACGATGGTGCCGAGTTGTCCGACGCGAATTCGCCGGGCGTGTGCAAGGTGGAAGAGGGCGATGTAAACGCCACCGGCCGGGATTGACGATGCCTCAGCCACGGCAGGATCACACCTTTCTTGCTGTGGCCCGAACGGCGGCGTACCACCGTCGCCAATCGGTATCATGGAACGGCTGCTCCGTCAGGTAAAATTCCCGGAGCCATTCGCTGTCCGGCGGGCCGACGATCAGCATCGGCATCATCTCCGAGCCGCGACGCCGGTAGAACCGCAACAGGTTTGGCAGGCCGATCGGACGGCCGTTGAGTACTGATTGCCGCAGGATGCGGATCGAACAGAGCAGCGCCCACCGGCGGGCGCGGTCGCGTGAGAGCAGCGTCGATTTCCTTGTCATGTCCCTATTGGCCTCCATGCCTCTTGTGTCCCGCGGGCCGTGTCACCAACCCGCAGCCTTTCCAGCCTTCGTTGCACTTTTTCCTGATGTCTTCTCGTACCGGGCCATGACGCCCGCTGCAAGTTCCTGCACCCGCCGCGCCAACTCCGCCGGCCGCTTCACCACGCAGTGCGACCCCATGCTCAAGATCCACCAAACATTCACGAGTGGGAACGGAACATTCGGGCGTGTCCTTTTGCCCTCTACCAGCACCATACGCCGGCGTGGCGTGCCTTGCGTCCTACAGCGCGTCATCTATCATCATCGGCCAAGGGAAGTTAACCTCGGACACTTCCAGCGTGTGGCGTGATGGGTGCAAGTGCCGGGGTGCCTTCCGCCGCGGGCTGCCGCGGGGTCTCGAATGCGAAGGAGGCGGGAATGGCCTACGGGCAGATTGCTGCAACAGATATACGGGCAACCAGCGATGTCGCGGGCGTTGCGCAACTCCTCGGCAAGCTCAGGTACGATGTTTCAACGCCGGCCGATCAGACGGCGGCTGGCCTGGGGATCGCCGCACGCGTGCAGCACCTGATTCGCACGGCCCGTCGGCTCACCAGCCCTGCTCAGCCGCCGGCGTTGGAAATCTACTGGTTCGAGGTCACCGCCCTCACCGCCGACTTGCGCCAAGCCGTCGTTGCCGCCTTCCGGAACAAGCCGGCGCGCGAACTGCTCATTATGACCACCCGCGACTTCGGCCAGCTCGATTTCGTGCTGGTGCAGAAGTCACTCGCCCAGGCGGCCACCGGCGATTCCGTCACCATCTCGTATCAACTATTCTCCGTCGAACGCCGCCACCCGGCCCGCGTACACCTCCGGGTCATCAACCGGATGACCAACTCGGCCCCAGATCCCTTCGCCCAGTTCGATCGCATCCGCGATGCCTTCCGGCTGGCCGAATGGTCCGAGGACGAGTTCAACAACCGCAACCTCTTCAGCGACTACTTCCTGAAGCACCGCCTCCCGCAGAAATCCCTCTTCCCCATCTGGGACACCGACTTCAAACCTGCCTTCAAAGAGTCTTCCCGCCTATACCACGCCGCCGGCGACATCCGCTCCCTGCCTGAAAAGCCCTACCTCGACAAGTTCATCCTGCCCCTGGTCGCCTCGCTCGGTTTCTCCTGCACGCCGCCAGCCAAGGCCGATGGTCAGGCCGACTTCCTTCTCAAGCCCGCCGAGTCGTCCGCGAAGACGCCGCCTGTCGCCGGCCTGCTGGTCTACCCCTGGGACCGGCCGCTCGACCGCAAGGACGACATCCAGAGCCGCGCCGGTGCCGATGATGTCCCCGGCATCCGCGTGGTGAAGGTTCTCGAAGAGCACAAGCTCCCGTGGGCCATCGTCACCAATGGCAAAGACTGGCGTCTCTACTGCGCCCAGGCCCACTCTCGCGCCACGAACTACTACGAAATCGACCTGCCCGACAAGCTGGAACACGACGACCTGATCGCTTTCCGCTATTTCCACCTGTTTTTCAGGGCTGAGGCGTTTGTCGCGGCTGCTGGCAAGCCCAGTTTTCTCGATCAACTCCGCGATGGATCGGCCGCGTTCGCCAAAGAATTGGGCGACAAGCTGCGACAGCACATCTTCGACAAAGTCTTCCCCTACCTGGCGCAAGGGTTCGTCGAGTACCGCAAGCATAAGCTCGACGAGAAGACCTCGGCCGGTGATGAATTCCTGGCCCAGACGTACGATGCGACACTCACGCTGCTGTACCGCCTGCTGTTCCTCCTCTACGCCGAGTCGCTCGACCTCCTGCCCGTGCATGAGCCGGCCTACGCGCAAGTAAGCCTGACACGCCTCAAGAACGAGATCGCCGAACACGCCGGGCCGGACTCCGATGCCGTTGAAGACCGCCTCAAGGCCCGCTACACGCAGAGCGATACCGGGCTCTACGACCGGCTCGCCGGACTGGTCGCGATCATCGACGCCGGCAGCAAGGACCACAACGTCCCCACGTATAACGGCGGATTGTTTGCCACGTCGCCGGACAAATCCGACCCCACCCGCGAGGCCAGGGCCGCACGGTTCCTTCACAAGTACAAGGTGCCCGATTTCTTCCTGGCCCGTGCCATCGACCTGCTTGCCCGCGGCGAAGACTCCAAGAGCAGCGAACTGGTCTTCGTGGACTACAAATCGCTGGGCGTGCGCCAGCTTGGCTCGGTCTATGAAGGTCTGCTCATGTACCACGTCATCATCCCGACCGATGACTGGGAGAAGCAGTTTCAGCGCCCCGGCCTGCGCGTGGCGCTGGTGCCGTCCAATAAAGAGCGCAAGAGCACCGGCTCGTTCTTCACCCCGCCGCACATCGTCAAGTACATCGTCACCAACACCGTCGGGCCGCTACTCGATGAAAAGTTCGCCGCCCTCGAACCCAAGTTGCGGGCGGCTCAACGCGAATATCAAGACCAGAAGAAGTACGAAGCCAGTCGCAACCTGCCGCCCATTCTGCGTAAGGCCGAGGAGATGGTCTTCCAGAAACACGCCGGCATCGTGCATGAGTTGTTCGATATCAAGGTGCTCGATATGGCCGTGGGCTCCGGGCACTTTGCCGTGGAGACGGTCGATTACATCACCGACCGCGTGCTGGAATTCCTGGCCGGATTCCCCTGGAACCCCGTGCAAGTGTTCATCGACCGCCGCGTCCGCCGCCCGATCATCGACTCTCTGGAAGCTCAGGGCATCAAGATCAACGAAGACCGCCTGACCGACGTGAACCTGATCAAGCGGCTGGTGATGAAGCGTTGCGTCTACGGCGTGGACATCAATCCGATGGCCGTGGAATTGGCCAAGGTGTCGGTGTGGCTGGACAGTTTTACCATCGGCGCGCCGCTGTCGTTCATGGACCACCACTTCCGCTGTGGCAACTCGCTGATCGGTTCGTCGATCGAGGAATTGAAGAAGCTGGCGGCCGAGAAAGGCGGCCTGTGGTCGATCCCCATGGAACCGTTGGAGCGGGCCACGAAGAACATGGAGACGATCGCCGACCTTTCGGATGTGACACTCACGGAAGTTCACAAATCCGCCGAAACGTATCAGAAGGTTCTGGCCGGCGTTAAGGGCTACCGCGTCCTGCTGGACTGCATGACTGCCGAGCATTTCGGCGTCGAGGGCGCGGCCAACCTTGTCACAGAAGGTGCCGATCTCGACCTGGAGCATTGGGATAAGACCGCGCCGACGCTGCCCGCCAGGGAGAAACGCTGGGTCAACGAGGCAACGCGGATCAGCGCCGAGCGGCGGTTCTTCCATTGGGACATCGATTTCCCGGATGTGTTCTTCACGACACGGCGACCACCGGAACGGCGGACATTCGACACGATCGTTGGAAATCCGCCGTACGATCGGCTCGTTGAATCCGATCTCGGCCCGGCCGTAGAGATTGAGAAAGCATATTACCGCAGGCAACGGCGGTTGTCGGCCGCGACGGCGAAGGAGATGAACCTTTGGCGACTCTTCGTTGCGCAAGCCATGTATCCGGGGCTCCTGACCGGCCAGTGTGGGATGATCGTGCCGATGGGGCTGCTTGCCGATGATGCTGCATGCGATCTGCGTGTCTATCTCTTGCGCAACTGCCACATTTCACATGTGGAAGCATTTCCCCAAAAAGATGATCCCAGTAGACGCGTCTTTGAGGAAGCAAAGCTCTCAACAACCATATTCATTGCTGAGATCAAACGCGACAGCGGGGAAAACGTGGTGCAAGTGCGCTGCCATCCCGGCCGTGACGTTGTGCCTGACAGTCCGATGTACGAAGAGCTACAGCAGTTGTTTCTGGAATTCGAACCACATAATTGTCCGATACCACGCTGTTCGCAAACAGAATGGGAATTGGCGAAGCGAACCGCTTTGGAAGCCCGGCGGGTGCAAGGGCGGCTTTGCTGTATGCACGAGGTCGCCAGGCACTATGAGGGCGAAGTGCCGCAGAAGAAGCCTCTGGGCATCTTTGGATGCCCGCAGGATGGACCAGTCGTGCTCCGCGGAGCGCACATCGCCCGCTATGTGCAACAAGAGGCGAGGCAGGGCGATGAATTGTACTTGGTCCTAAGCCGTTTCCTGAAGGGCGTGGAAGGCAAAGATGAATCTGGGCGACTCAGCCATGTACGATCACCACGAATTGCGTATCAGGAGGCAGCCCCCGAGGATAATTATCGGCGACTGATTCCGGCCTTGGTGCCGGCCGACCAGTACGTAGGGCACACGCTGCACTACATTCCACAAGCTGAATCAAAGTATGCGCTCGACACGCTCCTGGCCATTTTCGCTTCAAGTTTCTCGGAGTGGTTTTTTGATTTAGTCAGTTCCAATAACCACGTCAGCCAATACAAAGTTCATGCTTTCCCGGTTCCGAAACTCAGGGGTGGTCCGACGATACGGGCTAAGAAGGCAGAAATCCCGATGCTTCTGCGTGCCGCCGGTCTGGCAGGTCATGGCGATTGCACAGATGTCCGGGAACTGGTTGCTGTGGCGCACGACCTCTTGGCCCTGCTTGCTTGCGACATGCGGGACATTTCGAGTGCCGTTCTTGCCGCACACGATATGCTGTTAGAAAGAATACGGTCGTTATCGGACGCTCCTGACTTGCAGGAATGGTCCGGTGCAACAGTGCTTCGAGACCTCGACTACCTCGGCTGGAATGGCCGTTATCCTGTGTGGAAACCCGATGACGCGACGGTGGCGGATGGGCGGTGGTATTCAAATGCTGTCGCTCCTCCTCTGGAGGGCAATGGCTCCGGCAATATTCCATGGGATCTGATCGCCCGTGTGTACCCGTCTTATCCGCTGCCGGGGACTGACGAGTCGGCATGGGAGGCGGCCGCCTGGGAGGAATTCTGCGACCTGCTGCGGAAGAACAAGACGAAGATCGGTAACGCGAGGATTCGCGCCGACCTGACCGGCCTCGGTGCCGTCGCCAATCCCACCGGCCCGATGAAGAAGTTGCAGGAGACCTTCCTGAAGTATCACCGCGAGATCCGCGAGAACCGGGCCAAGGCGGCGGAACTGGACTTCCTGATCGACCGGATCGTATTCAAGCTGTTTGACCTGACGCTGGATGAGCAGAAGCTGATCCTGTCGCGCGTCGGCCCCGGCCGGCCGCTGCCGCCGCGGCGTGGGCGAAAAGGCAAGGCCAAGCCAGACAAAGATGAAGGGCCGGGGCTGTTTGCAGGTGAAGCATGATGACCCTTGTTCAATTCTCCAAAGGCGTGGCGTCGGTCCCGACCAGTACGGCCTGGTATCTCGCCGATCTCGGGCAGGCGATTGGCCACCAGGAACTGTTCACCCGGCAGTCGCCGCAGCGGCTCAAGGTGCTGCGCGAGCACGCCTTGATCGAGAGCGCGGTGTCGAGCAATCGCATCGAAGGCGTCGAGGTGGACCAGAAGCGCATCGCCACGCTGATGTTCGGCAAGCCGCTCCTGAAAGACCGGGAAGAGGAAGAAGTCCGGGGATATCGGGATGCGTTGAATCTCATCCATACCAAAGGCGCGAAACTGGAAGTGAGCGAAAAGACGATTCGCCGCCTGCATGAGATGATCCGGGGAGACATTTGGGATGCCGGTCAATACAAGGAGAAGGACGGGGAGATCATTGAGAAGTACGCGAACGGCCGGCAGCGCGTGCGGTTTCGGCCCACGCCCGCCCGGCAGACGCCCAAAGTCATGGCGGACCTGTTGGCACGGTGGCACGAATGCCGGAGAGAAAGATGGGTGCATCCACTGGTGGCGATGGCCGCCTTCAATCTCGATTTTCTCTGCATCCATCCCTTCCGCGACGGCAACGGCCGCGTGTCCCGGTTGCTCCTGCTCTTGCAGTGCTATCACCTGGGCGTGGAAGTTGGCCGCTACATCAGTCTGGAGCGGCTGATCGAGGAGAACAAGGAGCGATACTACGAGATGCTGGAGACGTGCTCGCGCGGATGGCATGAAGGGAAACATGATCCCTGGCCGTACATCAATCACTTGCTGTACATCCTCAAGACGGCCTATGGCGAGTTCGAGGAGCGCGTCGGGCAGACAGCCGAGCCCAAGGGGGCGAAGGCCGAACTTGTGCGTGAGGCGGTGAACAGACAGTTGGATGAGTTCCGGCTGGCGGACATCGAGCGGGCATGCCCGGGAGTGGGGCGGGAGTGGATTCGCGTGGTGCTGGGGGAGTTGCGGGAGGAGGGAGCGGTCGTATGCCGAGGCCGCGGGCCGGGAGCCCGGTGGCGGCGATCCGGGAATAAGGGGAGTACGCCCAAGTGAGCGTATTAGTGAGGGTATGATCCAGTAAAGGCCAGGTGTCCATGCTCAAGCGAATCCCCTACGTCATCGACAACGACAAGCACAAACTGGGCGACATTCTCGCCCTGGTGCTAGATGAGCACCACGATCTGGCGATGGACATCGCCACCGCTTACTTCAACATCCAGGGGTATGAGGTTCTGGCGGAGCGGCTGAAGCGCGTGGGGAGCCTGCGTCTGCTGCTGGGCGCAGAGCCGGATGGAAGTATTCAGATCGGCATCCAACCCGATCCGGCGGCCCTGAAGGCTGCGTTGCGCGGCGATTTGTCCAGAGAGCCGTACAGCCCCAAGACGCTGAAACTGGTCGAGGATCTCACGCGGTTTGCCCGCGATCCGCGGGTGCAGATCCGGCTGTTCGACAAGACGTTTCTTCACGCCAAGTGTTACCTGTTCTACGGCGATCCGCGCGGCGGGCCGCTCTTTGAGCGGTTCCGGCCGGTGCTGGGCGTGGTGGGCTCATCGAACTTCACCGGGCCGGGGCTTATGCGCAACCGAGAATTGAACCTGGTTCACAAGGGCATCATTCCCGAGGAGGAAGTGGTGGATGAACGCGGCCGGCAGGCGGCGCTCTCCCATTACACCAAGGAGCGGTCGGATGTCATCCGGGCGGAAACCGAGATGGCTCCGTACGAGGCGGACGCGGCTCCGAAAGTGAGTTCACGGATCTCATTTGAATCACGTCGGGTCATTAAGGGCGAAGTCGGCGCGGCCGCCCTGTGGGAATTGGCCGAGTGGTTCGACGTTCAATGGCGCCAGGCGGTGGAATTCAAGGAGGACTTTCTCAATCTGCTGGACACGTCGAAATTCGGCG
>JBEKVL010000262.1:0-8071 GCA_049514055.1 Tepidisphaeraceae bacterium
CTGGATCCGGAGGTTTGCGAGACGGTCTGGGAACTGCTGCGGGCGCTGGTGGCCGAACTGGGGCTGAGCGTGATCCTCTGCTCACACCACCTGGAGGAAGTCGAGCGCCTCTGCGGCCGCGTGGGTATTCTGCGGCGCCGGCTCCTCGTGGAAGGGACGTTGGCGGAACTCAGCGGAGGACGACGGCGATACCGTATCGAACTGGCCGACGGCGCGGCAGCGGTGGAGGCGGCGCTGCGGCGGATCGCGGGAATCCAGAGCGTGAGCGTCGAGGCCCGGGTGCTGCGGATCATGCTGGCGGGCGAACCCGAGACGATCATCCCGGAGGCCGTGCGGACGATCGTGGCGGCTGGTGGCAGGGTGCTGGCCGTCGCCCCGGACGGGCGGGACTTGCGAAGCCTGTACCGCTCGGCGATTGCCGAGTCTGAGACGGAGGGCCAAACATGAGCTGGTATCCGCTGCTGAAGACGATGGTGTTCAAGGAAGTACGCACCAGCCTGCGCGAGCGGCAGCAGGTTGTGGGGCTCGTGGTTCTGTTGCTGGTGTTGCTGTTCATGGCGGGCACGGGTGCCACGCGCTTTCGCGCTCTGATCAGGGCATCGGCGACGACGCGGCCGACGACGCAGGCAACGACACTGCAGGCCCAGTTTGCGAGCCAGGCACTCTTGCGGCCCCACCTGACATCCGTGCGCTGGGCGGCGGTGCTCGCCGGCTCGGGCGTCGGCGTATTCGTTTCGCTCGGCCTGCTGCTGGCGGCGGCCCTGGCAACGTTCGCCGGCGAGAAGGACAGCGGCACGCTGGAAGTGCTTCTCGCCTCGCCTGTCGAGGATACAAAGCTCTACCTGCTCAAGTGCATCAGCGTGCTGCTGCCATCGGCCGTTCTGGGATACCTGTTTCTCCTGGTTCCGGGCGCCCTGGCGATGTTTCTGCTCCGGACAGAGTTGGCGGCGGCACCGATCAACCTGCCGTTTTACGTGCTCGTGCTCAGCGCGCCGCCGGTGCTGCTGTCGAACCTGATTCTGGTGGCAATCGCGGCCGCCGTGTCGGCAAAGACCAGTTCACTCAAGGGCGCCAGCCAAGTGTTCGGCGCCATCATGTGCGTGATCATCTTCACGCCGACAATGATCCTCCCGGCCGTCTGCAGTGCTCCGGCCGTGCGCCAGTGGCTGGCGCGCACCGGTGGACGGTGGATCACGCAGGGATTCGCGGTGCAGTACGTGGCAGTGCTCGTCGTGCTCACTGTTGTGGCCGTGATCTGCCTGGCGATCGGCCGGGCGTTCTTCCGTCGTGACCGGCTGCTGGCGTGAGTGCATCGGTCACGCTACTCCATCGCGGCTCACATAGCATTGCGGTTGTGGCGCAGGCTTCCAGCCTGCACGACAATTTCCGCCGCGATGGACTACGTGCCGCGGAGGAAATACTCCATCAGGTTCTCGCCTTGTTCGATGCGGACGCCGGTGGCGGCGTTTCTTTCGCAATAGCTACCCTGCCAGGTCCGTCTCACGCCGGTGCCGGCCATGACGAACGGGGTCGGGCCGTAACCGTGCTTGCGGTTGCTGATGAGCGTGGGATGGTCGGGCATGACCAGCAGCCGCCATTCCGGGAAAGTCCGCATCTTCTGCATCACCGGGCCGACGATGTGTTTGTCGATGTGCTCGATGGCGGCGATCTTGGTTTTCCAGTCGGCCTGGTGCGAGGCCTCGTCGGGAGCCTCGATGTGCGAGAAGACCAGGTCATACTTGTCGATGGCGGCGGCCGTCGCCACACCCTGGCCGGCGTAGTCGGTGTCGTGGAAACTGGTCATGCCGGCGACTTCCAGGATATCCCAGCCGAGCAGAACAGCCAGACCGCGGAGCAGATCCACGCCGGTAATCATGGCCGCCGATTTCACGCCGAATCGCTGCACGAAAGTGGGCATGTTGGGCGCGTGGCCCTGGCCCCAGAGCCATATCTGCGAGGCCTCGTTGACGCCGGCTTTGCGGCGGGCCTGGTTGATCGGATGCTCGGCAAAGAGTTTCTTCGATGTTTCGATCATCTGCCGGAGAATCTCGCTGCCCTTGCCGGTGGGAAGGTACTTCGCTTCGGGCTCCTCGGGGAACTCGTGCGGCGGCTTGGTCTTGAGGTCAAACTCCTGGGCGCCACGGTAAACGAGCAGGTTGCGGTAACTGACGCCAGGGTAGAACTGGAAGCCGGGGACGGTGGCGTGCTTTGCCAGTTCGGCCAGCAGCGCGCGGGCATCTTCGTTGGAAATCCCGCCGGCCGAGTGGTCCTTCATGATGCCGTTCTTGACGGTGACGAGGTTACAGCGAAAGACCCAGTCCGCAGGCGCCAGCGCGATGCGCTGGGCGGCGGCCTCCAGTGGAGCCCGGCCTGTATGATACTTCGACGGAGCGTAGCCCAGGAGGCACATGGTGGCGACATCGCTGCCGCTCTCAAAGCCGGGCGGAACGGTGTGAACCAGACCCATGCGACCCTCGGCCGCGAGATGGTCCATGTTTGGAGTCTTGGCCACTTCGAGCGGGGTCTTGCCGTCGAGTTCCTTGAGTGGTTCGTCGGCTGCTCCGTCGGGGATGATGATTGTGTATTTCATGGTGTCAATTCCCCCCGAATTCCTTCGGCTGATCGATGATGCGGATGCAGACCGTGGAGGCGGTGATCGTGGGGAGCGAATCGATCTCCTTCAACGCCGATTGCATGGCGCCCTCGTTGGCCAGGTGCGTGGTGATCACCACAGGCACGCTGCTGTTGGAGTCGCTCTCGGGCTGGTGGATGGCCGACAGGCTGATCCAGTGGCGGCCGAGCGCGGCCGTGACCTGGGCGAGCACGCCGGGCTGGTCTTTCGCGGTGAGGCGGACATAGTATCGCGACTGGAGTTCATCGAACGGCAGAATCCTCACCGGATCGACATTGTCGGGAAACACGTTGAGGTGCTTGAACTGCAGCGGAGTGGTGCCGATGGCGACGCCGATGATGTCCGACACGACGGCGCTGGCCGTAGGCATCTGGCCGGCGCCGCGGCCATAGAACAGGGCATGGCCGAGCGCATGGCCGTAGAAACTGATGGCGTTGAACGAGCCGGACACGTCGGCCAGCAGATCGCTCTCATGGACGAGCGTCGGATGCACGCGAAGCGAGATGCGGTCGTTCTCGCGGCGCTCGGCGATGGCCAGCAATTTAATGACGTAGCCGAACTGGCGTGCGAATATCAGATCGGTGGCATCGAGCCTGTCGATGCCTTCCAGGTGGATGTCCTCTTCGCGGACGCGGCAGTTGAAGGCCAGCCCGGCGAGGATCGCCAGTTTCTGGGCGGCATCGCGGCCGGAAACGTCCATGGCGGGGTTGGCCTCGGCAAACCCCAGCCGCTGGGCCTCCTTCAGCGCCTGTTCGTAGCCCCAGCCGTTCTGGGTCATCTTGGTGAGGATGAAGTTGCAGGTGCCGTTGACGATGCCCAGCAGGGCATCGACGCGGTTGGCCACCAGCCCGCGCATGAGGGCGTCGATGATCGGGATGCCGCCGCCGGCGCTGGCCTCGAAGGCGATGCAGGAACTATTCTGACGGGCGAGAGCGAAGAGTTCCGGCCCGCGCACGGCCAGCAACGCCTTGTTCGCCGTCACCACCGGCTTGCCGAGTTTGAGGGCGCGTTCGACGAACTGGCCGGCCACGCCGGTGCCGCCGACGAGTTCGACGATGATCTGGCTGGCCGGGTCATCGATGGCGGGGGCGGCATCGGTGGACATGGGCAATTCGGCCGCGTTGACGGGATACTCATCCTTGCTCTTGACGACGACATGGCGCAGTTGGAAGTCGATGCCCGTGCGGCGCAGGAGCAGATCGTGCTGTTCGCGCAACACCCTGACGACGCCGCTGCCGACGATCCCGCAGCCCAGGAGGCATATCCCGATGGTTGTATCCGACATACGAGTCACCAATCCTTTGAAACCGGGAGAATGTTAGAGAGAGGTGGCGGGGAATCAAGGATCGTTAGCAATGAACGATGGATGCGGAACGTCTGAGTCCGGAGTGGGGGATGGGGATGGAGTGGAAATAGCGAAGCTCGAATCTGGAATTACAGTCGCCATCACCCCGCCCTTGCCTCCCGGCCTCCGGTTTCTGCGCCGGCATCGGCGTGACAGGGGGAAGTTGCGGCAATACGACCGGCTGCGCCGGGCTTGGCCGCGCATAAGGGGAAGGGCATTATGGGTCCTCTTTTCGCGGCGGCATGTATATTGCATATCGACCCCCGTCCCCTTTCCATGTTCATTGTTCGTCGGATGGTGGTCGTGACCACGATGGGAAAGCGGCGTCAAGACCGCCGCTCCAGAGGCCGCGCCGCCACATGGTGAGGCGTGCGCGACGGGCGTGGGCTTGCCCTGTCTTGAACGCCCAAACCCCTAAACCCCAACCACCCCGCTTGATCCGCCCTCATTCTTCGGGATAATCCCCCCACTTCTACGGAATGTGAACATGACCAGTCAGGAAATCCGGCAGCAGTTCATCGACTTCTTCGTCAAGCAGCACGGCCACACATACGTGCCCTCGTCGCCCGTGGTCCCGCTTGACGATCCGACTCTTCTTTTCGCCAACGCGGGCATGAATCAGTTCAAGCCGATCTTCCTTGGCACCGAGAAGCGCGACTACCACCGCGCCACCAACACCCAGAAGTGCATCCGGGCCGGCGGCAAGCACAACGACCTCGACGACGTCGGCAAGGACACCTACCACCACACCTTCTTCGAGATGCTCGGCAACTGGTCCTTCGGCGATTATTTCAAGAAGGAAGCCATCACCTGGGCCTGGGACCTGCTGACCAACAAGTGGGGACTGGACAAGTCGCGCCTCCACGCCACCGTCTTCATGGGTGACCCGGCCGAGGGCCTCGACGCCGACCGCGAGGCCGCCGATCTCTGGGCCGCTGTGACGGACATCAACCCCGACCATATTCACCTGGGCAACAAGAAGGACAACTTCTGGGAAATGGGCGAGACCGGCCCGTGCGGGCCCTGCTCGGAAATCCACATCGACCTGACGCCAGACAAGTCCGGCAAGAACCTCGTCAATGCCGGCGATGCCCGCGTCATGGAAATCTGGAACCTGGTCTTCATCCAGTTCAACCGCGGCACCGACGGCCGGCTCAGCCCCCTGCCGGCCCGGCACGTCGACACCGGCATGGGCTTCGAGCGCATCTGCTCCGTCATCCAGAAGACCGGCTCCAACTACGACACCGACGTCTTCAAGCCGCTCATGCTGGCCATCGGCGACCTGGCCAAGGCGCAATACACCAGCCGGCTGGACTCGCAAATGGACACGGCCTTTCGCGTCATTGCCGACCACGCCCGCATGTCAACTTTCGCGATCACCGACGGCGCCAGGCCTGGCAACAAGAAACGCGACGCCGTGCTCCGCAGCGTCATCCGTCGAGCCGTACGCTTCGGCTACCAGGTCATGAAGTTCCAGGAGCCGTTCCTCTTCAAACTCGTCCCCGTCATCACGGGGCAGATGGGCGATGCCTTTCCCGAACTCCGCCGCAATCCGGAGAAGGTTGCCAGCATCATCAAGGACGAGGAGGCCAGTTTCTTCGCCACCGTCGAACGCGGCCTGAAAGTCTTTGAAGACGCCGCCCGGTCGGCCGCCGCCGGCTCGCGCATCATCGACGCCAAGGCCGCCTTCGACCTGCACCAGCAACTCGGCTTCCCCATTGACCTGACCACCCAACTCGCCCAGGAGCGCGGCCTGATGGTCGACCGCGAGCAATACGAACATCTCTGGGCACAGCACATCCGCACTTCCGGCGAAGGCCGCAAACAGCATCTTGAAGTGGCCGTCGATCTCGGCGGTTTCAAGAAGACCGACGATTCCCCCAAGTACGGCCCGCTGACCACCCGCGCCACCGTCGTCGGCTGGATCCAGGGCGCGGGCGTCGCCACCACCGGCCAGATCGGCCCGGACGAATCCGTCGCCCTGCTCCTCGATAAGACCAACTTCTACGCCGAACAAGGCGGCCAGGTCGGCGATGTCGGCACCATCAACACCCCCACCGGCGAATTCGAAGTCACCTCCACCGAACGTAAGGGCGACCACGTGCTGCACTGGGGAACGGTGGCCGATGGCCACATCCAGCCCGGCCAGACCGCTACGCTGACCGTCGATGGCTCGCGCCTCGACACCATGCGCAACCACACCAGCACACACCTGCTCAATTGGGCTCTGCGTAAAGTCCTCGGTGACCATGTGGACCAGAAAGGCTCGCTCGTCGATCCCGACAAGCTGCGCTTTGACTTTTCCCACGACAAGCCGGTCAACGCTGGCGAAATCGCCCAGGTGGAAAAGCTCGTCAACGAGAAGATTTACAGCGACCTGCCCGTCAGCGCCACGATCATGCCGCTGAATGATGCCAAGAAGCTGGCCGGCGTCCGCGCCGTCTTCGGCGAGAAATATCCCGATCCCGTGCGTGTCATCGCCATCGGCACCGACGATCCCCGCCGGCATGCGGTCGATAACTCCATCGAATTCTGCGGCGGCACTCACCTGGCACACACCGGCCAGGCGGGCTTCATGAAGATCATCAGCGAAGAGAACGTCGCCAAGGGCATCCGCCGCCTGACCGCCGTCACCGGCCGCGGCGCAGTCGAGCACGTCCAGAAGATGGACCAGCAGCTCAAGACGATCTCCCAGACGCTGAGCGCTGCGCCTGAGGTGATTCCCCAGCGCGTGGCCGCTTTGCAGGAGGAAATCAAGACGCTCAAGAAGAAGCTGGCCTCCGGCGCCGGTGCGATTGATCCCGTGGCCGCGGCCGCGAAGTTGCTCGATGACGCTCCGGCCGCCGGCGACGGCAAACTGATCATCGGCGAGATCCCCGGCGCCAGCGAAGAACAACTCCGCGCCGCCATGGACTCACTCAAGAAGAAGTCCCCGACACATGCCATCATGCTCGGCGCCGTGGCCGACGACAAGGTGAGCTTCGTCTCCGCCGTCTCCGACGACCTGATCGCCAAGGGCCTGAAAGCCGGCGACTGGATCCGCGAGACGGCGAAGGTAGCCGGCGGCGGCGGCGGCGGCCGGCCGCAGATGGCCCAGGCCGGCGGCAAAGATCTGTCGAAACTGGGCGATGCCCTGGAGACGGCGAGAGCGTTTGCGAGGAAGGTGCTCGTGTAAGGGAAGCCAGCCATGAAGTACGCGAACGTTATTGAATACGTCGAAGCCGCGTGGCCGCACTCTTGACTTGTATACGATAGGCTATACGATTCCCATGCCAAGCCCAGTGCGATACAGCGAGGTCAAGCGGTACATGGAACAGCGCGGCTGGTCATTTTCGCACGTCACTGGGTCGCACCACGTTTTCAAGAAGCCCGGCGAGCGTTCGTTTCCAATTCCGGTGCATCATGGGCAGGTGAACCATGTCTACTTCCGTGAAATCAAGAAGCTCTGCGAAGGCCGGTAAGCGGCCGACCGTCGAGCATGTCCGCGAGGCCGCGAAGATGGCGGTCCAATATCAGGTATCCGTCTGGTCTGAGGATGGCCACTGGTATGGCCGGTGCGCGGAACTTCCCAACTGCCTGGGCGACGGCGACACGGCCGATGCGTGCGTGGCGTCCGTGCGCGAGGCGGTGGTTGCGGGCCTGGCGGCGGACCTGGCCGATGGCCTGGGCGCGCCGGCCCCGGCGCGGCAGGGAATCCGCACCGAACAAGTCAACGTCCGCATGAGCCTGGATGAGCGATCGGCGATCGAGGCGGCAGCGTCCCGGCTGGGCTTCCGGGGGATTTCCGATTACATGCGCTCGGCGGCGATTGGGTTTCGGCGGTGATTGGGTTTTCCCTGACGCAGGGAATCGCGTAACCGCCGATCCCCAGGCCTGAAAGGCCGTCACATATGGTGGCGTAGCCGTGATCCCATGGCGAGAATCAGCGTTGCATCTGGCGGGCTCAAACCCCTCCACATCCCCTACGCCATCGCGGCTCAAATGGCATTGCGGTTGTGGTGCAGGCTTCCAGCCTGCGGCTGGCTGGTCGCCTGCACCACAATTTCCTCCGCGATGGACTACCCGATGGCAAATTCCCCTTTACGACAGAATGC
>JBEKVL010000263.1:0-8051 GCA_049514055.1 Tepidisphaeraceae bacterium
CCAGACTCAACAACGGGCTCACAGGCACCAATGTACTGCGGCCACTGGTGGCGGCCCCGCCAGGAAAGTTCATCTTTCATTCTATGCGGGTGGGCCGAAGGCCCATGACGACTCAACATGACAATTCGACGGCCTCACTTTCAGAGCAGCGTATTCGCGAAGAAGCTCCGCATTCCAATTTGCCGCGGCCGTGCGAATCCAGCCCCCGCCTGGTTCTCCCGCGGAGATGCTTCACTTCGTTCAGCATGACGATTCTCCGCAGCCCCTCGTAATGACCGTCGTGGACCCGTTGCGATCGGCGGCCGGGCATTCTCGCAGCCCGGCCGCTAGAATACCCTTGATGCCGTACGCTCCGCTTCAGATCGGCCCGCTGAAACTCGCGACCAGCCTCGTGCTGGCGCCGATCGCGGGCTATTGCGATGTCTCCTTCCGCCTGATCGCCCGGCGATGCGGCGGCGTGGGGCTGGCCGTGACCGACCTGCTCAGTCCCGAGGGCGTACTCCGCGAAAACACACGCTCGATGCAACTGGCGGCCACATGTGCGGAAGACTCGCCGCTGGCCATGCAGCTCTACGGCGGCCGGGCCGAACCGCTATGCGAGGCCGCCCGCTGGGCCGAGAATCGCGGGGCGCATATCATTGACCTCAACATGGGCTGCCCCGTAGACAAAGTTACCAAGCGCGACGGCGGCTCGGCGCTGCTGCTCGATCCCGACAACACGCTCCGCATGGTCGAGCAGATCGTCAAGGCCGTGAAGCACACGCCCTTTACGTGCAAGATGCGCCTCGGCTGGGACGACGCGCGGATTGTCGCCCCGTACCTGGCCGCCCGGCTCGAAGAGATCGGCGTGGCGGCCGTCACCATCCACGGCCGGACGACCGCGATGGCGTTCTCCGGCAAGGCCCGGCTCGACGGCATCGCCGCTGTGGTCGCGGCCGTCAAGCGCATCCCGGTGATCGGCAACGGCGACATCCGCACGCCCGAGGATGCCAAGCACATGCTCGACTACACGCGCTGCGCCGGCGTGATGATCGGCCGGGGAGCCCTCTCGCGGCCATGGCTGTTCCGCGACACCTGGAGCTATCTGACGGCCGGCACGATTCCCGCCAAGCCGTCGATTGATGAGATCTGCCGGATGATGCGCGAGCACTTCTACAGCCTGTGCCAGTACCGTTCCACCCGGTCGGCCGTCTGCGAATTCCAGAAGCGCATAAGCTGGTACGCCAAGGAGCTGCACCCGTGCCGGATGCTCAAGGAGTCGATGCGAAAGATCGAAAGCCCCGAGGATTTCGAGGCGAGCATCGAAGGGTTTTTGGAGTGGAGATATGGATACGACCAAGGCGCTGGGCTCGCAGCGCCGAAACCGTGTGGCGCTGCTGGCTGAAATCCGAAATCCGAAATTCGAATGACGTTCTGCCTGATCGGTCGGAGTATTGTTTCATTGAGGATCATCGCCGTCACGCGGTGTATCTCGCGAAGATGAAAGACCGAGGCGTTCTTCGTTGCACGATGACTGTGCTTGGCACCGCAGAGAACACGCCAGCGCCGCGTTACCTGCTGGTTGTGCGTCCTGCGCAAATGGCTATTATCCCCGACGGGCTGTACCTGACTCCCACAGGAATGCTCTTGGGAATTCGCGATGGCAACAGGTGCATAATGGCTTGGAATATTGCGAATCGGCGATTCTACGCGGTCAAGAACGATATTCGCCATCTCTCGCTGTTCCTGTTTGTGGACGAGAAGAGTTCACTCAATTCGGCCGACGAGGCGCATGTTCTTCGGGAGATCGCTTACAGAATCTTGCCTCAAGCGAACCGCGTGCCCACGGACGGGTTGCCCACGGTCAAAGCGCTCACTGAGGCGATGAGCCACCCGAATCCCGCCGTCCAGATGTCGGCCACGCGGATTCTGTTCGCCGGCGAGACTGTGGGGATCTTTAAGCCATAGCGTTGGGTTTGCCGAATCCGGTTAACTCGTCATTCGAACAGCAGTTGAACGGAAAGAACTCCGCGGAAATGCCCTCACCCCCGGCCCTCTCCCGGAAGGAGAGGGAGGCGGAGCAGACGGCCGGCTCAGCGGAAGCGTGGCAATCGGTGTGGATTGGTGTGGATTGGGTTGACCGGGGTTGGACGGCTAATTACCATAGAATTAACTGATCCATACCCGGAGGTCCGTATGATACAGGTGAATGACATCCGCTCGCTCACGGATTTTCAGCGGAATACGAAGGAACACATCCGTCGATTGAAGAAGTCCGGGCGGCCGGCGGTGTTGACGGTCAACGGGGAGGCCGAAATTGTGGTGCAGGATGCGGCGGCCTACCAGAAGCTGCTGGACTCGGTCGAGCGTACGAGCGCCATCGAAGGGATTCGGCGCGGCATCGACTCGGCGAGAACGGGCAAATGCGTGCCGGCCGAGCAGGTAATGCGTGAAATCCGGCGTGAATTGGGGATCGACAAGTGAATAGCGGCCGCTACACCGTGGTGTTCTCCCCCATTGCCCGCGAAGAGGCGCTGGATGCGGCGCGCTACATCGCCAAAGATTCAATGCAGAACGCTCTCAAGTGGTACGATGGACTTGAGAAATTGATTGGCAGCCTGTCGCAGTTCCCTCGGCGGTTCGGAGCGGCTCGCGAGGCCGATGCGTTCGATATTGAACTTCGGCAGGTCGTCTATAGATCGCACCGGATCATCTTCACCATAGAGGAGCAGACCGTCACGGTGCTTCATGTCAGGCATGGGGCACAGTCGTCGTTGCGGTAGCAGGTTTCATCGGGCGGATCCCGTTCTTCGCCGATGACGGGCTCTTGGCAAGACAACCCACAGGCCCTCTCCCGGAAGGAGAGGGAGGTAGAGCAGACGGCCGGCTCGGCGAGCCGGCCGTCATTCGGATTTCGAATTCCTTCCGCCGCGCCGGCCTACCCGACATTCAGCCCGTTCAGATAGTCTTCCAATTCCTTCCGCGACCGCTCCAGATCCTTCTGCCCCTGGTCGATGCTCTTGAGCAGGCCGTCAAGCTGCGTCTCCTGTTGATCGAGCTTTTCCACCAGGCGGTTGCGCAGCGTGCTCTTGTCGGGCAGCGTCTTGATGTTCTCGCGGATGCGGTTCTGATCCTGGGTGATGGTGTTGATCTCGGCCTTGCTCTGGTCGATGCCGCGCTGGATGTCGGCCAGCTTCTGCCGCATCTTCGCGGCCGCCAGGAGCGATTCCTTTACGGCCGGGGGAATCTCGCCGGCTTTGGAGTAGAACTCCATGGTGCCGAGATCGGCGCTGAGCAATTGCAGCGTCTCGGCCTGGACGACCTCTTCCTTCACGGTGAACGCGCCCGTCTTGCCGGCCGGGACGACGGTCTTGAACCGGTAGAGTTGCTCCGTCGTCTCCATCGCCTTCTCAGGCTGGACCAGTTTCCAACCCTGTCGGAGGGGATGTTCGATGATGAGCGTATTGTCGGTTTCGGCCTTGTTGTCGGCCTCGTATTCCTGGCTGAAGACGTTCTTGCGCTGGAGCTGCAGCACGCCCTTGACGATCTTTCCCGTCAGTAGCGACGACTCGCTCTTGTTCTTCGTCGAGTTGACCAGCATTTGCAGGTCGATTCCGTAACTCAGCAATCGCTCCTGGTTCGGCGGCAGGTTGTCGATTTTGGCATCGCCGGCGTACGTTGCGCCGTCCAATACGGTGATCGGGCCTTGAAGCAGGTGTTTCTTGGTGGTGTTCTTCACTCGAGCGCCGTTGAGCGGATTCTTCGCCAGCACGGCGGCGTTGTAGATGGAGAGGCGTTCGACCTCGATGGGGTCGGTGATGATGGGGATCATGGCCGACCGCTGGCGGGGCAGGGAGACGTTGCCAACCGTGTACTGGAAAAGCTCGCCGACCTTGGAGGCCGAGGCGACGGAGGCGACCGAGGCGCCGGGGTCCATGGCTTTGTACTGGGCTTCCGCCTTGTCCGCATTGCGGAGCAGCGCGCGGCCAGCGCGGGCGGGAGCGGCGGCCGCTTTGCGCACGGCGTCGCCGGCCTGCACGCCATCGTCCATTTCAGCGAGCTGTTCCTGCATCGCCTGTTGCGCCTGCTTCAATTCCACGCGGCCTTCCCGTTTGGCGATGCCTCCTTCATACGTTTGCGGCTTCAGACTGGCATATAATTCCGGTTGCACCACCGGCCGGGGAATATACAGCGGCTGATACAACTCCTGGATGAACGAGATCGGCCGCCCGGACACCAGGCTCAGTTGCACATCGTTCCAGTCGTTGTCCGTCTGGTTCTCGACAATGGCCCAGCCTTGAAGTTGATGTTTGTCTTTCTCCGGCGACAGCAACAGCCGATAGCTGGTCTTCCAGATCGGCGTCTCGACGACGTAGCCGAGCCGGACCATCCGTTCGCCATCGCCCTGGAAATTGATGGTGACGGGTTTCTTGTCCTGGTCGCGGGCGTGGGCCAGGGCCGACAGGGCCTTGTTCAGTTCCTCGCCAAGCTGCGCATCTTCCAGTTCGAGCTTGACGACATCATCCATGTTGACAGTGCGTATGGTTCCCCCGGCCAGCAGGTTCAACACCCAGACCTCGATCGTGGTCTTGTCCACGGCCTTGGGCTTCTTCTCCAGGCCCAGGATCGTGCCGGCCATGGTTTCGGTGCCGGCGGTGATCTTCACCTTCGCCCCGCGAAGTTGGGTGAGCAGATCGGGCAGCGACGGGTTGGCCGTGATGTCCACCTGGAACGACTTGAGCAGCTTGGAGATCGGATCCTGCGACGGATAGACGATCGTGGTCACCTTGCCGCCGCCCATGTCCTGCAACACCAGCGACTTGAGGATGTCGTTGATCTGGTTGGTCTTGAAGCGGATTTCCGTGGAGGAGTTGCCCTTGATCTGCCCGACGTGCTCGAAGTAGCCGACGCCGGAGGAGAAGAGCACGACGGCTTTCACGGGCACGTCGGTCTGCCTGGCATCGGCCTTGGGCGCGTCGGCGGCCAGAACGGGATAGGAGACGGCGGAAATGGCGAGCGAGAGAACGGCCGCGGAGAGGAATGGACGCATGATTGCTCCTTTTCTCAGAACCTGACTTGCGAGTGCCGTACGGACGACAGCATCTATTTGACGAACGAACTCCCCCAAAGTTTCAGGCGGTATTCCGATATGCTATACTACCGTCACGAATTCGTTTGCCGTCAAGCCCTCTACTTCGAGGTTGCCCGTGATTCGAGCCATATCCATCAAGAACCTGCGGGGTATCCGCGAGGGAGAACTGAACGACCTAACACCCCTTGTCATCCTTGTCGGGCCGAATAATTGTGGGAAGAGCACGGTGCTGGACGCGATCTACCTTGGGGCGTCGGCCGCGCCTGATAATGGGTTGGGTGACATCGCCAGACGTCGTTCGCAGTTGCCTGATCCATGGCGGTGGCTGTTCTACCGTGACAAGAATGTCCAGGATCAGCCCGCCGACGTGGCGATAATGACAGATCGGGCAGGTGCCGCGAAGTGGCGACGGCTACGCTTGACGCCGCCAGCCCCAAATAACTGGCCCGGAATCGGGACCATGGATGGCGACTTCAACAACGGCGTATGGACTGGCACCGCGGTATTACCGACCATGCGAATCGAGGATGTTGCGTCAGTACGGCTCATCGATGCGGCCAGCGGCTCGGTGCAACGCGAGGGTCAGGCAAGACCTCTGGCCGAAATCTATACGGACGCTGCCGAGCGCGGGGCGTTGCCCCACGTCAGGGAGATTCTGATCCAGTTGCTTCCCAACCTGAGGGATCTCGATCTTCTGGCGCCAGGCAATCGCCCGACCGTCTATCTGCAATTCGCCAACCGAATGCATCCGGTGGAACTGGCAGGCGATGGCGTCCAAGCCCTCTTGCGACAGGTCCTCGAACTGGCATCACCGGCGGGCAGCGTTGTCCTAATGGAAGAGCCGGAAGTTCATATGCATCCCGCGGCCATGCGGCAAGCAGCCAAGGCGATCTTGGCGGCGGTTCGCCAGAAAGTGCAGGTGATCCTCACCACCCACAGCCTTGAGTTCATCGACCTTCTCCTGGCCGAGGCCGCCGAGTCCGACCTGGGGAATCTGTCCACGTACAGCCTCGCCTTGCGCGATGGGCAACTCATCGCGGTTCGCCGCAACGGCGAGGACACCAGATTCTCCCGCCAGGAAATCGGAGGGGACCTGCGATGAGCCTCAGCGAAGCCCTCGTGATTTGCGAGGGTTACCATGATCGAGCGTTCTGGCACGGCATGCTGAAGGACTTGGGATGCCACGATGCGCCGTCAACACAGGAAGGCGATCACCGGGTCTTCCGCGATCCATGGAACCGCCCCGTGCGCGGCGGGCGCGCGTTGTTGTCCAAGTCTCGCGAGTTCGTCAGCATCCGGCCCGCAAACGGCAAGGACGACGTCTGCCGGACTGTTCGCCTGCGGTTGGGCGAGCATGCCCTGCAGCCGCTTCGCGTGCTTGTCGTCAATGTCGATGCCGACACCAATGCCGATGGCACGCCTTCCACGAGCCGCGGGGTGAGCCGCGCGGCTGTTGAAGATGTTGTGCGACAGGCGGATCCTGCCGCCGTTGCGGACGGCAAGGACTTCCTGGTATTTGGCGGAACGGTTTGCGTTGCCTTCACTGTCTGGTCGGCCACGGTGCCTCCAAGCCTTGGGCTTCCCAATCAGCAGACACTGGAGAGAGTGATCTCGGCGGCTTTGGCATCCGTGTATCCCGACCGCGCTGCGGCCGTGGACAGATGGCTTGCTGCCAGACCGAATCCGCCGCAACCCAACCCCAAAGAGCACGCATGGTCGTATCTCGCGGGGTGGTATGCCAATCGGCCGAGTTATGAAGGGTTCTGCACTTCGATTTGGAACGAACCGGCTGTTGCCGCGCAACTCCGGCGCTGTCTGATGCAGACCGACGTGTGGCGCGTGGCCGAATTGCTTGCTGCGTGAGACCCTCTACCTGCCCACTCGGCTCTCCCAGCCCACCGGCTGGGTCCACGCCTGCTTCTTCTGCCCTTCCCAGACGGGGCGACGCACCGATTTGTCGGAGGTCACGACGGCTCGCACGTACAATTCGCGACCGGTCAGTTGGTAGACCGCCCGTGTTCCTTCAACCGTGGCAAGGGTCGCGCCGACATCGCCGGGTGGGGCATCAACCAGCGTGCCCACGAAACGTGTGGTGAATCTCGCGCCGCCATCGGGCTCGATGTCCACCGTCAGCGTGCGGGCGGCCGGGTCGTACTTCACGCCGGCAAGTTCCACACCCGTTGAGGCGTAGAAGTCCCCCGCCTCCATGGCCGCAATCAGGGAACCGGCCGACAGATCCCTGGCATGCACGCAGACCCAGCCCCGCCCTGGCATGGCCCGGGCCATGCCCTCAACCTGATAATGATGGCTGTCATCTGTAGCCATGCCCATCAGCGGTGGTGCGTGAAACGCCACGATCCGGAGCGTGTTCGCGATATCCCACATCTTCTCCACCGGCGGGTGATCCTTGTCGCCCAACTGGTGAACCAGCGGGTGGCCGTTGAAGATCTCGAAGAAATGCTCCTCGACGACCTCGGCCATTTCCTCGGCCGTCACGCCCCACTCGAAGTTCGGATGGTTCAGATGCGGCAGAACCGGCCGCCCGAGCCGCTCGCCCTGTTCCTTCACGGCCCGCAGATTGTTGGTGATCACATCCACAACACTCTTTCCTCCCTGGGGCTTGATCAACTCGGCGATGTTGGTCGCGCTCATGTGGATGGGCTTCTTCTCGAAATGATCGCTGATTTCCTCGCTGGGAATGAGCAGAAACTGGCCGGGACGTTCCAGAAGAGGGCGGTATTCGGTAAACGGCGTCAGGCGGATTTCCTGCGTGCCGGCGTCGCGATCGCCGCGTACCCTGGCGGTGGCGGCGAAGTCCCTCAGATAGTTGTCGGCCGCCCTGCCGGAGCCTTTGCGATAGACATCGCCGTACTTGACCCACTTCTCGCCCTGCTGGTCGGTGTTGTGATCGGAGATGGCCAGGAACTGATAGCCGTGGTCGCGATACCAGGTGGCGATGCGCTCGGGGAAGTCATCGCCG
>JBEKVL010000264.1:0-8032 GCA_049514055.1 Tepidisphaeraceae bacterium
GGGGAGGCAGGGCGAGGGCCAACCTCTTGGGATACCAGTTATCCTCTAGCCGTTGTCAACATGCCCGGCTATAGTCTTGGCTCAATGGAAGTGACCTCGGCACCACCACCGGCCACCCTCGCGGCAGCGCCAGCGAAACGGATTTCCATTGTCGTCCCCTTGCTCAACGAGGAGGACAACCTGCGCGAGTTGCACCAGCGTCTTTGCCGGACGCTGGAGAGGCTCGGCTTGCGCCGGGAGATCATTTTCGTCGATGACGGCAGCACCGATGCCTCGGCCCGGGTCATCCGGGAACTCTCGGCCGCGGATCCGACCGTCGTCGGCTTGAGCTTCTCGCGCAACTTCGGGCATGAGGCCGCCAGCACGGCCGGACTGGACTACGCCACGGGAGACGCCGCGGTGCTGATCGACGCCGACCTGCAAGATCCGCCGGAGGTGATCGAGCAACTCGTCGAGGCGTGGAACCAGGGCAACGATGTCGTGTACGCCGTCCGCCACCGCCGGCAGGGCGAGTCGCTGTTCAAGAAGGTGACCTCCTGGCTGTTCTATCGGCTCATGAACTGGCTTTCGGATGTGCCGATCCCGGTTGACACGGGCGACTTCCGGCTCGTCGACGCCAAGGTTCTCAAGGCACTGCGGAATTGCCGCGAGTACGACCGCTTTGTGCGCGGTCTGGTCAGTTGGGCCGGATTCAGGTCGGCCGCGATAAAGTACGATCGCCCGCCGCGACACGCCGGTGTGACCAAGTACCGCCCGCTCAAACTCCTGTTGCTGTCGCTCGACGCCGCGGTCGGGTTCTCGGTGAAGCCCCTCCGCCTGGCCACCATCCTGGGCTTTGTCACCATGCTGATAAGCTGCATCCTGGTGGGCGTGCTGGTCATACAGAAGATCTTCCACATACCGATGCCCTTTGGTGGCTACGCCCTGCTGGCATCGGGGATGTTCTTTCTGGGAGGCGTGCAGATGTTGATGTTCGGTATCCTGGGCGAATACGTCGGCCGGAGTTACCGCCAGGTGCAAGGGCGCCCTTTGTACATCATTGCTGAGACCATCCAGGCCGGTTCGCCGGCGACCTCTGTGCCTTCCAGCGCAACAGAAGGTCCGACCCATGCGTGAAGAACTCTATACCGAAATGTACGTGCTCGAGGAGCGGCACTGGTGGTTTGCGGCCCGTCGCGCGATCGTCAGTGATCTGCTGCCGCGCTATCTCCGGCCGCCGCCGTCCGGGAGGCCCGCGGTGGCCGACCTGGGCTGCGGTTGCGGGCTGCTGACGCAGGCGCTGGGCACGCGGTACAACTTTGATTGCGTCGGAATGGATGCGTCGGAGCACTCGGTTCGGTTGTGCGCCCGCCGGGGGCTTCGCGTGGAACGGGGTTTCCTGCCGGGCAGCGTCCCGCTGCCGCGAGACAGATTCGACGCCGTGCTCATGCTGGATGTGCTGGAGCACCTGGATGAGGACCGGGAGTCCGCCGCGGTCGCCGCGTCGCTGTTGCGGGTGGGCGGGATTCTGGTCTGCACCGTGCCGGCATACAAATGGCTCTGGAGCCCCCGGGATGTACACCACGAGCACAGGCGGCGGTATTCGGCGCAGGAATTCCGCCGGCTTTTCGAGCTGCCCAACCTGAAGATCGAGCTCTTTTCGCACATGAATTCGTTTCTGTTTCCGTTCGCCGCGGCCGCCAGGCTCTGGGCACGCTTTCGCAAGCATGACGCCAGTCGCGACCTGCACGTGCCCCCCGAGCCTCTGAACACGGCGCTGCGGGCAGTCTTCTCCAGTGAGCGAAAACTCCTGCCCCGGTTCCGCCTTCCGTTCGGCCTGAGCCTCATCGCCGTTGCCCGGCGAGTGGAGCCTGATGCGCCCCGCACGGTTTCATGATGGCCGGTGGGTGCAGATCATCGCGGCTGAAGCGCCGTGGCACTGTGGTGCGGGCTTCGAGCCTGCACGGAACCGGCGGCAGGCTGGAAGCCTGCACGACAAAGGCGGCGGCGATGGTCTAGGACTCGAAGATCAAGGGCCGGAGGACGGTGCAGCGTACGCCCGCCATGGCATCGGAAAGCTGCTGGTATTGCCGGCCATCCTTGAACAAGCCGATGATGGCGCCGCCGGAGCCCGCGAACTTGGCGCTGGCGCCGGTCTCGCGGGCGAGTTCCACCATCCGCAGGTTTTCCGGGGCGATCGGCATGATCGTCCGCCGCAGGTCGAAGTTGTAGTTCATCACCAGGCCCAGCGTGTCCCAGTCGCCGGCCAGCAGGGCGGCTTTGCCCTCGTCGGTGATCTCGCGGTACTTCTGCATGGCCGCCAGCACCGTCGGGTCGCCGCGGTTGAACAATTCGCGCAGGTTGCGATGGGCGATGTCGGAGATCTCGGCCCGCTCGGGGTCGTAGGCGACATAGAGCGGCGGCATTTTCTCCGGCCGGAGTTCTTCGTAGATGCCGTAGCCTTGTTGTTCGAGGTGAGTCCGCTCGAAATCCATGTAGACGATGCCGCCGTAGGTCTGGATGACGCGATCCTGCAAGCCGGCGCTGATGTTCAATTCCTCTTTCTCGACGCTGAGAATGATCGTGGGCAACAGATGCTTGGGGATGCTGACATTGTGGAACTGCATCAGCGCTCGTATGGTGGCGGTGACGATGGCGCTGGAGCCGGACAGGCCGACCAGCCGCGGGATGTCGGTGTCAAAGCCGATGGTGAAGGAGCGGTCTTCCAGGCGGATTTCGTTCTTGCGGCAGTAGTCGTGGAACTTCTTGACGGTGGCCTTGATGAGCCTCATGCCGCCGTAGTAGCCGTGCAGCCGGACATCGCGGAGGAAGGCGGAGATGGAGTCAAAGCGCGCGAAGTCGCCATAGCCCGGCACGATCTCGAAATGCGGGCTCTCCCAGAGCGTCACCGTGGCGCGGAAATTCCGCACGAGACAAGAGATGGTCTTGCCGAAATAGCCGTCCGATGGATTGCCCACCAGTCCGGCCCGAGCGTGTGCGTGGGCGGTGATGATCATGGCGTCAGTGGTTCAACGATAACGGCAGTCGGCGCGAGTTGCCAGTTACTTCGCCTTCTCCACCACCACGCAATCCAGGCCGAAGAACGATTTGCTATTTTTCGACTGCGCGTTGGCGCCGACGACCTCGACCCGAAGCACGAACGCACCGTCCTTCGGCTCGAACGACCCGAGTTCGATCGGACCCGAGGCCACGGCACGCGGCGCGAAGGAATCAAAGTCCTTGCCGGCCGGCTGGCCATTGACGCTGAAATGGAGGATACCGTAGTCCCAACTCTTGGTGGCGTAGAGCGTCAGTTTACGCTGGCCGGCGCCGGCGGCGGGGATCTTCAACTCGACAAAATCGCCCACCTTCCGGCCTTTGACCCAAAGCTGCTTGCCTTCGCTCCAGCGGCCTTCCGGCAGCGCGCCGATATCCTGCACCTCAATTGGCAAACCATCCGATTTGCCCACGACCTCGGCCGTTTCGCATTCGACCGCGCCGGCGATCTTGGCGCTGCGGGCCTTCATCGGATTCTCGGCGATCGGCATGGCCGCTTCTTCCGGCTGCGGCGTACGATTGCAGGTGGCGCCCGGCAGGGCGTACCAGTAGGTCGTGGCCGCATAGTCAACCTTCGTATCCACCCAGTGCCAGACTTCCATGTCGAAGCGCAGGTTCTTCTCGAATGTCACGGCGTCCAGCGAGCGCACGCGGCTGATGAACGTGTGGCCGGCGTTGCCGGGGCCATCGCAGCGGGTCTGGTTGGCGAACGGTCCCTGGAACAGGTGCGGGCTGCTCCAGGCGTAGCAGTAGTAGTCCTCTGTGCCCGTGCCGAAGTGGGACGGGAAGGTTTCGCCATCGACATAGATGTGCTCGTCGCCCTCGCCCCACCAGCCGGAGACCGGGTTGAAGACGGCGAGGTTGTCGCCCATGTATCGCCCCTTGCCGGTGATGGTGATGTAGTTCCAGTCCGACATCGGCCGGGTAGCCATCGCGTGCTGGCTGCGCCAGTTGGCGTGGAAGTGCATGGAGCGGGCGTCCCAGTTCCAGTCACGCGTCACCGTTGAAAGCCCCACGAACATAGCCGCCTTGCCGACGTTCTCGATGGTGATTGTTGCCGATTTCTGGTATGGCATCACCCACGCGCAGGTCATGGTCCCATCGTCCTTCTTCACCGAGCGCCACCAGCCAGCGTGGTCGTTGAGTCCAATGCCCGAGCCGAAGAAATCACCGGCGGGAGCCCAGACGCATTCCTCGCCGTCGAAATTGATTCGCACGATGGCCGTCCGCAGTGCATGTTCAAGTCCTGCGGTATCGGCCGTGCTCACCTTCATGGTAATCTCCATCACGGACGCCGGCCCGCTCCCCAGATCCATCGACAGTTTCTCGCCGGCCGCCAGTTGCTTCCGGCCGGTCGCCGGATTTCCCGCGGCCGGCGGCGTCGCCAGCGTCTGGTTCACCTTGTCCACCAGCGGCTTGGCCGCCTTCAGATCGTCCATGGTAAACGTCTTGACGCTCGTGCCGGCCGGATAGGTGCGATACTCGATGTTGTAGTAGCGGCTCTTGGCGTTGGCCAACGGGTTCTTGGGGTCGTCCTCGCTGTAGGTCACTTTGCAGTGCTTGGCATATGGAATGGGCAGATAGAGGTTCATGCCGCCCTGGGTCTTGCTGACCGGGGCGTTGAAGATGGCCAGCGGTTTTTCGACGAGGGCATTGCCGATGAGCAGGTCGCCGGTCTTGCCTTCGATGGCCGGTTTTTCCTGGCCGTCGAAATAGAAGCGCAGCGTGCCGCCGAGGTGTTCGCTCGTGTTCCAGAAGCGGACGATGGCGCCGGGTCCGTCGGCATCCAGCATGATCCACTCGCGCCGCCCGTCGCGGTCCTCGTGCCCATAGAACTGGCTGCTGTCGTTGTTGGCGTACCAGGTCTTGGGATCATCCGGCGTTTTTGACGCCCGGTCGTAGCTGCTGGCCTGTTTCACAGTGAACGCGGGCTCCGGCCAGCGTGCCACCGCATCGCGGTCGATCATGTCGTTGAGCAGCGAATCGAGGGTAACGGGCTTGGGTTGGGCGGAGGCGATCTGGCCCAGACAGACAATCAAAAGAGATGCAAAAGTAGTAAAACGAATCATGGATTCCTCCTTCACAGTTCTACTGCATTCGTGCGATTCGGATTTCAAATCTCAAATTTCGGATTTCACATCGCAAATCGCGATTTCAAATTCAACCCGTCGTCGTTCGCGTCAATGTCCTTCGCAGTCGCACGTCCCCGTCTGCTCCTCGGCCGGTTTCGCGGCGTCGGGTTCCGGCAAGACCGGCGGATTCGTCGCGGGATCATCATGGTATCCCGCCCGTTCGCGGCAGTTCAGGTTGACGTAGTCGCCGTCGATAAACGTTTGCCCCGATGTCTTCATGCGCATCTCCCCGGCTCCGCGCACATCAATGTCCCCGGCCGCCCGAATCTTCACGCCGTCGGCGGCATTGACCTCAAACGACCGGCAATTCACGGCCACGGTGTCGGTCGAGTCGATCTCCAGCCGCGCTCCGCGCAACTGCAACACCGGGCCTTGTGGCGTCAAGGCGATCCGGACTTCCATCTCGCCGCCGGCCGAGCGAATCTCGATCTCCTCGCGCCCGTCGGCCGCGCGCACGCTGACCGTGCGCCCAGACGGAAGCTGCCTGAGCATCGACGTTTCATCCTGTCGCGATTTGTCCGGAAGATTCGCCATACGTTTCACCGGCGGCAGTGTACGCCATGGCGGTACTCTCTCACAACTGCGGCCCTGTAAATCTCGCCTTTGCCGCGTAGAATCCCGCCACCATGCAATACCGACCTCTCGGCAACACCGGGTTCAACGTCTCGACGGTTTCCTTCGGCGCCTGGGCCATTGGCGGCGCCTGGGGCGAAGTGGACGACACCGATTCGCTGGCCGCCCTGAACATGGCCATCGATCTAGGCGTGAATTTCATCGACACGGCCGACGTGTATGGTGATGGCCGGTCGGAGCGGCTCATCGGCAAGCTGCGCAAGGACCGTCCGCGCGACACGATCATCGTGGCCACGAAAGCCGGTCGGCGCTTGCCCAGGCAGACGCCGCAGGGGTACAGCCGCGAGAACCTCAACCAGTGGATCGATCGTTCGCGGCAGAACCTGCAAATGGACACGTTGGACCTGCTCCAGCTTCATTGCCCACCCGCGGCCGTCTACGATACGTCCGAAGTTTTCGGCCTGCTCGATGATCTGGTGAAGGCCGGCAAGATTCGTTACTACGGCATTTCCGTCGAGACCGTCGATGAGGCCATGCGCGGGATTCGTCATCGCGGCGTGCAGACGGTGCAGATCATCTTCAACATGTTCCGGCTCAAGCCGGCCGAGCAGTTTTTCGCGGCCGCGGCGGCCCGCAAAGTGGGGATTCTCGCCCGCGTGCCGCTGGCCTCGGGCCTGCTCACGGGCAAGTTGTCGGCCGGCTCCCAGTTTGCGGCCAGCGATCACCGGCAGTTCAATCGCAACGGCGAGGCGTTCAATAAGGGCGAGACCTTCTCCGGCGTACCCTACGAGCTCGGCCTGAAACTCGTCGAGGATCTCAAACGGCTCTGCCCGGCCGGTACGACGCTGACGCAGTTCGCGTTGCGGTGGATTCTCATGTTCGACGCGGTGACCTGCGCCATCCCCGGCGCGAAGAATGCCCGGCAGGCGCAGGACAATATGGCGGCCGCCGATCTGCCGGCGATTCCGCAGGCGACGATGGCGGCGGTGAAGAAGTTGTATGACGAGAATCTACGGAAGATCATTCATCCGCAGTGGTAGGCTTTACTCGTGCCAACGCGACCGTCCCCCAGTCCTCGGTATACAGCGATCCGCCAACTCCCGCGCTCTTCTCCGCGACTCTCCACCCCGGCCGCAAATACACTCGATCCGCCAGCCGGTCGATCGGGTCGGGGGCCTGGCCGGGCGTTGGACTCATTATCGTATCAACCGGCTGCACGCCGCACCTGCGTGACATGAACGCCACCTTCAATCCTGGGCGCATGTTCATTTCGTAGATTCGCGCCAGTCCGCCCGTGTCGCACACCAGCGTCAGCCCCATGAACTGCCAGTGCGGTCCCTGGAACAGCGGCAGCGTGCAGCCGTCGAATGCCACCGTGGCCGACCCGGGATTCGACGCCGCCAGATAGGTCCATCGATCCGTCTGGCCGACATCGCTCCGCACCTGAACCGTCCCCGTTTTTCGCAGCACCACCGGGTGTCCTTTGGCCCAGGCGCGCACGGCCAGCGTCGTCCCGGCCGACAACACGATGATCGCCACCACGGCCCACCGCCGGGGCAGGAGCGATGCGCCCAATACCAGCACGACGAACACTGCGCCATACAGCAGCACGCGATGGCGGAACGGCGCGGGCCAGTCGGCTTCCCAACCCGATACCGGCGCCAGGGCCGGCTGGTTCTCGCCGGCCAGCGTGGATCCCAGCAGATCGGCACGCAGCACCCAGCATCCACCGCTCTGTTGCCACGGCAGCAACCCGGCCGGTTTGCCGGCCGACCTAACGACCACGGTGATTCCCGCCGCGAGGAACTCGCCAACGCGCTCATCGCCGATCGTCTTTCCGTCGAGCACCAGGGCGTCGAGCGTGTTCCACGCCGCGGCAGTCCCGGTCAGCGCGGTCGGGCCGGCCAATTTCAACGGAATAACGGACGCACCGGGAAACAGCGTCCGGGCGAGCGGTACGTCCGGAGAGCCGATGAATCCGATGAGTTTCTGATCGTCGCCGAGCGTCCGCTGTTCCGTATCCGCAAATCCGCCATCGCCAGTTTCCAGGCGATAGCGAATTTGCCTGCTTGTCCCCATGACGAGCAGGGGCACGGTCAGATCGTGCTGTCCGGCCGACAGCATGACGCGCGTGGCGGCACCGTTGTCCGGCTGGATGAGGAGTTGTCCGCCGGCCGCGGTACGGACGCGCAGCGGCATGAACTTGCCCGGCCGGTAGTAGCCGTCGAGCGGGGAGGATAGCTGCACTTGTGCGGAGGCGGTCATTGCCCACAACAGAACACAGGTGATAC
>JBEKVL010000265.1:0-9308 GCA_049514055.1 Tepidisphaeraceae bacterium
ATGAGCCCAGCCCCAACGGCGGATTCGTCAATCTCGGCGCCTACGGCAACACCGCCCAGGCCTCTGAGTCCACAATCCCCTACGTACTGGTGCTCAGCCCCAACGGCGGCGAGACGATCATCGAAGGCGAAACCTTCACGGTCACCTGGCGCAGCGAGGTCACCACCGGCACCGCCAGCATCGACCTGATGAATGGCAACTCCCTCGTCCAGAACATCGCCACCGGCGTGCCCAACAGCGGCAGTTATGCCTGGAGTGTGCCGGCTTCCATCGCGCCGGGCAACTACACGATTCGCGTCTCGCGAACGACCCCGTCTCCGTCCTCGGGCACCAGCTTGTCCTCGTTCAACATCGTCAGTCCGGTCCACACTTTCTATGTCAACGACGGAACCTTCCAGGCCGGAGACTTCACCACGGCCGCCGGTGATGATGGGATCAATTCGGGCCTCGATCCCGCCCATCCGAGGGCCTCGATACGCGCCATCCTGCAAGCATACGACCTTCTTCCCGGCGACGTGATCGATGTGGACGCGGGCACGTATACACTCAGCAACAACATCGTCGTTCCCGCAACCCGCTCCGGCATCATCATTCGCGGCTTCTACAACGCGGCCGCTCCGACACACGTCGCGGTCATCAACCGCAACAGCACCACGGCCGGAAGCTACGTCTTTGACATTCAAGGCGCGACGAATGTGACGCTCGACCACCTCACGCTCATTGGCGGTGATATCGGCGTCAATCTCGGCGACAACGCCGGCAGCACGGGCCTTACGGTCTCCAACTCCGAGATCTACGGCAGCGCCACCGACGGCGTCTACGTCGGCATCGGCAACAATGGCGCCCTGATCACCGGCAGCCGCGTTCACGACGTCGCGACCGGCTATCGCCCCACGGCCATCTATGTCAACAACGCCCAGGCAACCATCTCCAGCAACGTCGTTTACAATGAACAGTTCTACGGCATTGACGTCAGTCCGGGCCACAATAGCACCATCACCGGCAACACGGCATACAACTCCGGCACCGGCATTTACGCCGACACCGCGACCATCTCCGGTAACATCGCCTACAACAATCCGTCCGCCGGCATTGTCGTCGCTGGCGGCGCGACGGCGACTGGCAATACCACCTACAACAACACGGGTAGCGGCGGAAATCCCCAGGCCGGCATCCAACTCGCCGGCGGTATGGCCCAGGGAAATATCTCCTACGGCAATGTCTACGGCATCTCCGGCAACGGCACGATGACGGGCAACCTGCTCTACAACAACACCTCTACAACAACACCACGGCCGGCGCCACGTTCGGCAATGGTTCCATCTTCAACGCCAACGTGCTCTATGGGAACGGCTGGGGCACGATCATCAATTCGGCGCCCAATGCCGCCTCCCGCGGGCCTTCCCTCAGCAACAATCTCATCTACGGCAACGCCAGCGGAGGCATCCAACTCAATGGCGGCGACATTACGCCCATCGACAACAACACCATCTACCAGACCACCGGCGATGCCATCGATGTCTATGGTGCGCCGTACTCCACGTCCGTCGATATTCGCAACAACATTCTCTGGGTGACCACTGGCTACGATCTGCGCGTTGACCCGGGCGCCCAGTCCGGCGTGACCGCCGACTACAACGACCTCTATGTCACCGGCACCGGTAAAGTCGGCCTCTGGCAGAACGTCAGCTATACCACGCTGAACAGCTGGCAACTAACCAGCCTACTCGACGCCAACAGCATCTCCGCCGATCCGCTCTTCGTGAACGCTCCGGCCGGCGATTTCCACGAACAGAGCCTGTACGGCAGTTTCCACGGCGGTTCGCTGGCACCGGTACTGAATGTGGCCACCGGGCTTCCGGTTTCCGCGACGGCCACGCTCACCAACGACGCCGGCCAATCCCTCGCCATCGACCGCGGCGATGCAACCTTTGCGTACGCCAACGAGCCGGTGCCCAATGGCGGCTACGTCAACCTCGGTGCCTACGGCAACACCGCCCAGGCTTCCAAGAGCCCGACGTCCTACGTGATTGTCACCCAGCCCAGCGGCGGCCAGACCTGGATCGAAGGCCAGACCTACACCATCACCTGGCGCGACGCCAATATCGGCACCGGCCTCGTCAACATCGACGTCATGACCTTCTCCGGCGGCGTTGCGACCCTCCAGAGCAACATCATCACCGGCGCCACCAACAACGGCCACTACACCTGGATTCCGTCGGGTACGATTCCGCCCGGCGGCAACTATCTGATTCGCGTCACCCAGCAGGGCGGCGTATCGGCCCTCAGCCCGGCCGTCTTTAGCCTCGCAGCCCAGGTACACACGTATTACGTCAACGACGCCACCGTGCAGACCGGCGACTGGACCACCGCTCCGGGCAACGATGCCAACAGCGGCCTGGATTCGGCCCACCCCAAGGCGTCGATCGCCAGCGTCCTGGCCAGCTACACCCTCGGTTCCCTCGACACCATCATGGTCGACGCGGGAACCTACAATCTCGCTGGCGACATCACGCTCCTGCCCGCCGTTTCCGGCATCACCATCGAGGGATACAACAGCTTGGCCTTCCCCACGCGCCAGGCGATCCTCAATCGCGGCAACACCACCAGCGGCGCCTGCATCACCCTCGACGGCGCTGCCAACATCACCATCGACCACCTCGTCCTCACCGGCGGGCTGTATGGCTTCCAATCCAGCTACCAGGTCGCCAGCAACAACGCGAAGGTGACGAACTGCGTCGTCACCGCCAATGCCAGCTACGGCATATACCTCCTGGGCGGGGCCGACAATTTCACTCTCAACAACAATCTCATCCATGACAACGACGGGGGCCTTTCGGCCAACTATGTGGCGAACATCACGGTCACCAACAACACGCTATACAACCATCGCCTCACTTCCCTGGGCATCTCCAGCAACGGCGGTCTGGTCAGCGGCAACCTGGTGTATAACACTCATAACAACAACGCCATCGGCGCTTCCTCGTCGGGCAGCGGCGCCTCCGGGTTGATTACCATGACCAACAATGTCAGCCACGACAACACGACGACGGCCCTGTCGGTTGGCGGGGATGTCCTGGCGACAGGCAACACCACCTACAACAACACCGGAGTCATCGGCATCAATGTGTCCGGCGGCGAGGCACACGGCAATATTTCCTACAATAATTACGACGGAATCTACGTCAGTTCCGGCCTGGCCGACCAGAACCGCGTCTACAACAACAGTTACGAGGGCATCTACGTCAGCAGCGGCGCTACCGCTTCCCAGAACCAGGTCTATTCCAATGCCACCGGCATCGAAGGCAACGCATCGCCAAACATCCTCAACAACATCGTCTACGCCAACACCACCCGTGGCATCTGGATCACCGCCGGCGTGGCCGCCCAGGTCACCAACAACACCGTCTACCAGCCGGCCGGCGATGCCATCGACCTGCTCAGCAGCGAGGGCAATTTCCAGTTCCAGCACATGCAGGTGCGCGACAACATCCTCTGGGCGCAGACGGGTTACGACCTGAACCTGACCGACGACGCGGGCATCGGCTTCATCAGCGATTACAACGATCTCTATGTGACCGGCACCGGCAAAGTCGCCCGCATTTCCAACCGCGACTACCCGGCACTGAGCGACTGGATTTACGAGTATGCATACGACACGCACAGTATTTCGGCCGATCCGAAGTTCGTTAACGTCGCCGGCCCCGACGGCATCCTCGGCTACGGCGCCGGCGCGGACTATGGCACCGATGACAACTTCCACTTGCAATCGACGTCCCCAGCCATCGATGCCGGCGACCCCACATTGATGTACTTGAACGAACCCGCGCCCAATGGCGGACGCATCAACCTCGGCAACTTCGGCAACACCACCCAGGCCGACCCAAGCCCCGCCGCCCAATCGGTGCAGGTTACCTCGCCAAGCAACCTGCAGAAACTGGAGGCCGGCCATCAATACACCCTGTCGTGGCAGACAACCGGCGTTGTCGCCAACCAGCCCGTCCTGCTGATGAACACCAGCGGCCAATCGGTCGGATTCTGGACGGCCAACGCCTTCAGCACCACGTCGGATTTCTCCAGAACGATCACCAACACGATCGACACCTCGGGCGTGTCCAATCCCGCGCCCCAGCAGGTCTATCAGACCTATGTCATCCCCAATTCAGGTTCCGAATTGGCGTACCAGTTGCCCGTGCCCAACGGCAACTACACGTTGCGTCTCCACTTCATGGATGACACTTCCTACATCGGCAAACCGGTGATGAACATCAAAGTGAACGGTGTCGTGTTGAAGTCCAGCTACGACCTCTTCGCAAGTGTGGGCGCGGCTTACAAGGCCACGACGCTGTCCTTCAACGTCACCGCCAGCGGCGGCACTGGACTGTTTGTCGAACTGATTTCCGTGTCGGGCATACCAACTCTCAGCGCTATGGACCTGAGTACACCCAATCCCACTCCGGTCCCTTCACCCACGGCGAACCTGCAAGTCTCCACCGACAGCGGCAACACCTGGAACACGATTGCCACCAACCAGCCCATCGATGCCTACGGCCACGGCAGCTTCCAATGGATCCCGAGCACCACCACGACCGGCCCGACAGCGTTGTTCCGCGCCACCATCAACAATACTTCGCTGGCTGGCACGTCCCAGCCGTTCGCCATCTACAATGGCGGCACCGACTACTACGTCAACGATTCCTCCCAAGTTGGCGACACTCTCACCACCGCCATCGGCAACAACGCCAACAGCGGCAAGTCGTCGAGTTCCCCTGTGGCCGATATCCAGGCCGTGTTGTCCCAATACAACCCCGGCGCGGGCGCCACGATCCATGTCGACACCGGCACTTACGTGCTCGTTCACAACCTCACGCTGACGGCCGCCAATTCCGGCCTGAAGATCCAAGGCCCCGCCACGGCCGCCGCCGTGATCAACCGCGCCAACACCGTTGATCCAGTCATCAGCCTTACCTCCGGCGCCGACAACATCACGCTCGATCACCTTTCCATCACCGGCGGCTCGTACGGAATATTCTCCGACTACTACAACACCGGCACCGGTGCCATGAACAACATCGTCTCCAACAACCAAATCTACGCGAATACCCCGACCGGCCTGTTCCTGGGCAACTACAACACCGGCTGGCTCATCACCGGCAACAGCTTCCACGACAACACCAACGGCAACAACCAGGGCAAGGGAATCGACCTCGAATCAAGTCCCGGCACCGTCACCAACAACAAGGTATTCAACGAAAGCCAGGTCGGAATTTACGTTAGCGGCGGCGCCGGCAGCACCATCAGCGGCAACGAGACCTATGCCGATGGCACCGGCATCCAAGCCAGCGGCGCCCTGACCATCACCAACAACCTCGTCCACGACAACGCGACCTACGGCATCTACGTCAGCGGCGGCGCTCTGGTCATCGGGAACACAATCTACCGCCAGATCGCCAGCGGCGCGGCGGGCATTTACCTCCAGGGCGGCGAGGCCCGCAGCAACATCGTCTACTACAACTACAACGGCATTGCGACCATCAATTCCACCAACACCATCGATCGCAACGACGTCTACTCCAACACCAACTTCGGGATTCTGGTCAGCGGCTCCAACGGCGGCACGATCGAGAATCTGGTCTATGCCAACAGCGCCGCGGGCATTGTCCTGACCTCTTCCAGCGGCGAGCAGATCGCCAACAACACAGTCTACCAACTCGTCGGCGACGCAGTCCGTTTCACGTCCTCACCCAATGCCGTCGTCCGTTCCAACATCCTCTGGGTCGAGGCCGGCGACGATCTCGATGTCACCGATACCGCCAGCCAGAGTGGCCTTGTGAGCGACTACAACGACCTGTATCGCGGCCCCGGCGCTTCGGCACACGTCGGCTTTTGGGGCGCCATCCAAGACCAGCTTGCCAACTGGCAAACCGCCGCTTCAAAGGATCCCAACAGCATCGCTTCCAACCCGCAGTTCCTCAGCGCCAAAGGCGCCGATCAGGTGCTCGGCTACAGCACCGCCGGCAGCGGTTACAACGGCGGCGTCGATGACAACTTCTATCTCTCGGCCGGCTCCCCGGCCATCGACCGCGGCTACGCCTGGGCCGGCTATGCCACCGACATCCTCAACCAGCCCCGCGCCGACGACCCCGGTACCACCAACGCCGGTTCAAACAACTTCGTGCCAACGGACGCAGGCCCCAGCCAGTTTGCCGTCACCGGCACGGCCATGAACTGGCGATCAAGTCCAAGCACGTATTGGAACTACACCTTCACCGGCGGCTTCGCCTTCCCCTTCTACGGCACCACTTACACCGCCGTTTCCGTGTCCACCAGCGGTCTGCTTCAGTTCGCCGGATCCGATTCACCGGCCGCCACCAACAATTCCGACGCCACTCTCCTGCCCGATGCCAGAATTGCGGCAATGTGGGCAACCCTGCGTACCGACCAGGCGGGCAACAACATCTACGTGGACACCGGCACCAGCGGCCAAGTCAAGTTCACCTGGGTCGCGTCCAACGCAGCCGGCACGGCGCCGGTGAATTTCTCGGTCGTGTTGTTCAACACCGGCCAGATCCGTTTCGACTACGGCGCCGGCAACGCCAACCTGAGTCCCACTGTCGGCATCTCCATGGGCGACGACCAGCACGCCACGTTCCTCACCGACGACAACTCCGCCAGCCTTGCCAATGCTCATTCGATGCTCCTCGGCTTCCAACCGGGATTCGTCGATATGGGCGCTTACGAGTTTGAAGGCTCCAGCACCGACACGACGTCGCCGCAGATCACCGCGACCAGCCCGGCCGCCATCCAGTCCGCTGGCACGACCAGCCCGGTCACACAGATCGGCCTGACCTTCAGCGAGCCGGTCAACTCCATCGACGCCAATGCCCCATCCGACTATCAACTCGTCGGGGCCGGACCCGACGGCCTCTTCGGCACCGCCGACGACATCTCTTACGCACTCACGCCTGTGTACACGCCGGGATCGACCCAGGACACTCTGAAGGTCAATGCCGGCTCGCTTCCGGCCGGTCTTTACCGCCTGACCGTCTTCGGCAGCGTGACCGGCATCCACAATCTCTCCGGCCTGCTCCTGGACGGCACCGCCAGCGGCGTCCCCGGCAGCAATTATGTCCGCACCTTCACCGTCGCACTGTCGCCCCTGGTCGTCACCGGCGCCGGCAACGACACGATCACGATCAGTTCCGACGGCACAAACACCGACGTCTGGGTGAACCACAACCCCGCCACCGACACCCCCGACTACCAGCGCCCCACCAGCGGCATCAGCAGTTTCACCATCATCGACGGCACCGGCAACGAGAAGATCATTCTCGACTACTCCTCCGGCCACGACCCGCTGCCTCCGTCCGGCCTGAGCATCGCCGGCAATGGGGACAGCGACATCCTGCAACTGACCGGCACCACCGGCAACGACTCCTTCAACCTCAGCCCCAGCGCCGTGTCCATGGGCGCCATGACGCCCGTCGCCCTTAACCCGAACATCTCCGGTATCCAGATCAGCGGCAACGGCGGCCCGGACACGCTGGCAGTCACTGGTGGGACTCCCGCCATCAGTTCCGACCTGGGAACCGGCAGCGGCAGCATGTCCGTGACGCTCAGTGGCACCTCCGTCGTATCCTTCAAGACTGCCCAGCATTTGGCGTCACTGGCCATCGGCGCCGGCGCGACGGCCGGCTTCGCCCCTGGTGTAAAGGCCGCGCTCTTTGCCATGGGCCTGACTATCGGCGGCACCGGGTCTGCGATGGGAACACTCGACCTCGCTGACAGCGACCTGGTTCTCGCCTACGGCCAGTCATCCCCCTACGACAGCATCCGCCAATGGGTGCAGGACGGAACTGTCACCGGCCGGGGTATTGTCTCCTCGACTGCGCCCGCGACGCCGGCGACGACCGTCGGCTTGGCCGACAACGCCATGATCCAGCAGACCGTTTGGGACGGCCAGACCGTCTCCGACGGGACCAACTTCAAACAGATATTGACCACACGGGCGCTGGTGGGCGATACCAACCTCGACGGCAAGGTTGACCAGGCCGACTACGTCAACATCATCGCCAACATGGGTCGTGCGGGCGCCACCTATTTCGAGGGCGATCTGAACCACGACGGCGTGGTGACAGTGGATGATCTGGCCGAGGTGACGGCCAACCTCGGTGCCGGCGCGGCATTCGCCGCCGGACCGGCATTGTCGGCCTTCTCAGGAAACGCCAACTCGGCCATCGCCACGCCGATGGCGAAGCAGGTTGTGGAGCAACCTGCAACCCAGACCAAGTCGCTCGCCAAGTCACCGATCTCCAAGGTCCTGCACCAGGTTAAGCCGAAGCACAAAGTCGTCCATGGAGCGGCCAACAGGCGGTGATCCCGGCCTGATGCGTTCTCATCCAATTGCCCTTGCCGCTGCTTTGGCACTTGGGTACGCTTCCAATTTGAGGTATTATCACAGTCCGATGCACCCGTAGCTCAGTTGGATAGAGCATCGGATTTCTAATCCGACGGTCGGTGGTTCGAGTCCACCCGGGTGCGTTAAAAAACATTGGAAAAACAAGGGTTTTATGAGGTTTCCAGATAGCTACGATAGCTACGGTTGGGCAAAACGGCTCTGGTGCTATGCGCGAAGTCAATCCATGGGAATCTGACTTTTCGGCGGGTCGGACGCTGTTCCTGACGGTTCATCGCGCATAGCACCAGCCCGCTCGGTGCTATGCGCGGCGTCGTCCCACGGCCGGGTACACCACTCCGCTTCCACCCCCCCTACCGCCTGGCCGGCGTGCTGCCGGTCGCCGATCCGCTGACCAGCACGGCGCGGCCTCGTGCGCCGGGACCGACTACTGACCGCGACGATCACCACGGCGGCGGAGAGCACGTCACCACGGCCCGTAGCATGCGTTTTGGCGCGTCGTCTTCCTGGGTGGTTCGATGACACCCTGACGACCTCGATCTCGTCGCTGACGCGATGGCATGGGCGGGGGCGGCGTTTTTCGGTTGCATGCCGCATGCGCAGGTGGCATCATGCCCGGAAACGAAGGGGCAATGATGTCTCAACTGATCTTCGGCGTGGGTGTCGTGTCTGTGCTCCTCTCGCTCGGCTGCTTTGCCGTGACGATTCGGGCGTTCTGGTCGGTGGAACGAGTGTCTGAAGGCCCGTTCTTGATACTCGGCTTGTTTCTGTTCTTCGTCGGCCTGTTCTTCTGCTGGCTGGGCCGCGTCGGGAGCAGATACCCGAAAATCGCCGTGGTGCCTCGCGCTGCCCCCGCCCCCATCGCTGACGGTCCCGACCGCTTTCGCGTGGT
>JBEKVL010000266.1:0-8026 GCA_049514055.1 Tepidisphaeraceae bacterium
GCGGCAAAGCGAAAGATGTGTTCGGTATTTTCGGCAGCCTAGAGTTTGCCATACGTGTCGGACTCTCTTGTGGACACGTAATCCACGAGCCGGCCGATGGCGCCTTGGACCGTTTCGGCCAGCCCACAGACGATGCCCTGCTCCCGAATCCGTTCCAGGGGCTGTCCGGTGACAGAAGCGTCCCAGACCGGCTCGGCCTCTTCGTAGGAGGCAAACCGCTCGGCGATTCTGGCCCACTCCTCCTGGGTGTGACCCGTTCCCGTCGCCCAGAGGCTCGCCGAGTGAAGCCATATCTTCCGATGCACGTGGCAGACAATCCACTCGCCGTTGTAAATCTGAACCACCCCGTTGTTGCGGTGGCAGACGGGGCAGCCGCCGTAATAGTACGGAATCGGGACGGTGATGAGTGTCTTGGGGTCGCCCAAGACAGTCTCGGGGGGAATTTCGTGGGTGGGTAAGTTGTTTGCCATAATAAGGTCCTCCGTCAAGGGGTTGTTTTTCACTTGCCCTCGGCGGGCGAAAAACAAGCCCGACCGGAGGACCGGGCGCTGGCCGCCACGCCGTAGCCGACCGGAGGACCCGGCAACGGGCGTGACAGGCTTGCCTGGCATGAACCGTTGCCCCGCAGGGAGAGCGGAGGCGCAGCGGCCGAGCCCTTCTTCATGGCAAACAACCCTTCCACGAAATCCGGCTGAGCCGAGGGGCGTGGGAGCACCGGCGGGACAGTGAAAATGGACAGGTCTTCTTCCAGCGGCGGCAACTGCCGGCGGGTCGGGCCGGTCAGCGGTCGACGGAGAATCACGCAACGGGAGCATGCCGACACCTTGCGGATGGCCGAACACGCTTCTGAGGCTCAGTTTGACCTGAGCGTCCAATCGGCGACTCCACCCGAAGAGTTCATCCCTCCCCCGGGAACCCAGCCCGCATGACCCCCTTCCCCTTGATGGCGGAGCGTCTTTACGGCCGGGGCGGCCGCCGTCAAGGGCGAAGCAAAATCCCGGAGGGTCCATGTACTCATGGAGACCGGGATTTTGTGCGTACGCGCACCCTTGACGGGGGCCGGTCCGGCCGTCACTGTCGGCCATCAAGGGGAAGGGGGTGCCGCCCCACGCCGAGAGGTTTGTGGACGCCAGCGACGAATGCCGCTGAAGAACCTGAAACGGAATCGACGCGGGCAGGCAGTTATCCACGCGGAAAACGAAGCCGGGCCACCGGACAAGTCAACCAGTTTCGCACGCACAGCAGGTGCGGGAAGATATGGTGTTTCCGTATCTTCTCCGGACAGGAGTCAAAGCTTTCCCAGGCAGCATGCCAGTGATGGTCAATAACGGCACGGAGCGACTCCTCCAGCCCGGGCGGAAGGACAATCGCTCGGTCATCGAGATTTGTATCCTGTTCAACCGCGGTCTTTGCGGCGGCGTTGGTCCGATTCGAGGTCATACTTTGGCTTCATGGGAAAGGTGGCCGGCCTTTTGTGGGGCCGGCGACCGGGTTAAGCGGTTTAGATACGGGCGTCGAACACATGGACCTTGCCTTCGCATTCGATGGTCAAGATGTCGCCGCCGAGCTCCGTGCTGCGGGCGACGCGGTCGAAGTACATTTGGCGGCGGATGGCGTCCGGTGCGGCCGTGTGTACGTTGCCGTAGCAGTCTTCGTACAGCTCCGCGGCGTAAGCGGAGAGCTTAGCGAACGCCCCGAGGTAGCCCTCTTCCATGCAACGCGTGGCTTCTTCCAGGTTGTCCGCTCCGCCGAATTGATGGAGCAAGCGGGTGAATACCGGGCCATGCTTAACGGTGAGGCGGGCTACCTCATTCTGAACGCTATCGCGATTTTCCTGGTTCTCATGTTCCATATCTTTATCCTCTAAAAAACAGCAGCTTCCTTTTTGGGGGGCCGCGTTGGGTTTCGCCCCGATGTGGACCCAACGCGGCCTCCCGAAAAGGGAGAGCAATACCCGTCAGGTCGCTCCGGGCGGCCTGTCCGCTGGAGATGACAATCAGGGCACGGCCGCCCTCGTGCGGCCGTTCAAGAAAACAACAATCTGCCCGGAAGCGTGCCCGAGCACGGGGCGTGACAGGCGCGGCCTGGCACGGGCGGCAGCCCTTGCCCCGTGCGGCACTTGGGTTTCCGGACGTCTTCTGGCTTCGTTGCCCCCGCCGGAGAACGTCATCTTGGTCGCCAGGGCTCTTCCGCGTGACGAAGGCCGACTGGTCGCCAACCAACCGGCAAACTGCGATTCTGCCGGCTGGCGGAGCATCGTCGGCCCTCAACCCGTCAGAGATTGGCATCGAACACATGAAATCTACCGTCGCATTGGATGGTGAAAATGGTGCCATCCAGCTGCAGGGCGCGGGCGACGCCCGCGTAGTCGATATGGTGGCGGATGAATCCAGGCAGTGCTTCCAGGGCTTCACTGAATGCGTCTTCGCAGGATTCCCGGGCGAAATCCGCCAAGGTGTTGTATGCGCCTCGGTATCCGTGCTTCATGCAATCCTCGGCTTGCTCCAGGCCGTCCAGCCCACCGAAATTATTGAGCAGTCCGGCAAACATCGGGCCATGCTCGACAATGAGGTGGGCCGCCCGTGCGACCTTCTCCGGGTCTTCGAACTCGGAAAGGCTCAGTTCCGCGAAGTTCTCGTAATCATGGATGGCCCACTCTTCGGCGACGGGCTCGCTCGACTCGGCCAGCATGGCGGCGATTTCGTCGCGGATGACGTCGATGTCCTGGTCGGCGTCAATCCATCGTCCGTGCAGCCGGCCGGCGTTGTAGTCGGCCAGTGAGGCCACGTAGATTCGCGGGGCATTCGCTCTCGATTCGGCGTTGCTATCTGATTGCTGATTGTCTTGCATATGCGTTCATCCTCCTCAAAAAAGAGCGACCCTCCGTAAGAGGGCCGCGTTGGGTTACACCTTCGGTTGGACCCAACGCGGCGCCCGAGGAGAAGAGTGGATTGGAGGAGATGAAGCAGGCAAGTTGCCAGTTTGAACGGACAAGGCCGAAGTCGAGTTGCCGCTCTGGAGTCGGCCGTTCGCGAAAGCGATGGATTGACCGGGGGCGGTGCCTGAGCACGAGTATGACGGGCACAACCCGGTACGGGTGCCGGTCCCCTCCCCCATGCGGCAGTTGGGTTTCCAGGCGTCTTCTACGGTCTTGTTTGTGCAGAAGGTAAGTAATGTCTGGGACATGAAGAGCCGGCGATGCCAGAGAGAACTTTCCCGCCGGCTGTGGGTTACGAGAGGTCGGCAAGATCCGGATGGACCAGGCCGCTCTTACGGTCCGATGTGGGGCGTAAACGTCGCTCTTCCCAGGCGAGGACGTCCGACAGCCGGATGTAGCAGATGCGGCCGCGACGCTCGAAGGGAAGTTCGCCGCTGCGTATCGCGTCGAGAACGGTCTCCCGACGCATCCGTTGCATCTTGCGAACCTGTTCCACGGAGAGCCATCGCGGCAGCACGGATTCGCGCGCGGGCATTCGCAGTTCAGACAGGGGTGATGGTTCCGCTGTCGCCAACGAGCCCGCAGGCGTGGATTCGTCGGGTGGTCGGATGCGGATGGATAGCTTTTCGGGCGTTCTTTCTCGTGCGTGTTCTAACATTTTCTCCTCCTTCAACGGGTTGATGAACGCCCGAGGAGGGGCCGCGACGTTTTGCGGGCGGGGTCAAGGAGGAACGCGCAGCGGCAATTCCTTGACGCCGGCCGCAAGGCGCGGCATGGTCCGAGCGGCGTCAACCCGGAAGGAGGCAGAAATGGGGAACACGCACATGGAGGGGGACGCCCGGAAGAGGGCCAGAGAAATCCAACCACCCGATACCCGAACCGCATGCGAGCGGAATCAAATGGCGAATCGCCCGCTCCATCGGCAAACCCACTGTGGATGATTTGGGCGCGCGGGACGACGACAACGTCGGGCGTCGGGCGGTATGGAATGTGACGCAAGAAAGCGGTGAATGACAACAGTGAGCAGCGCCGCGAATGCGTGTCGCCACCAGGCAGGCGGTTATCAACAAATGGGACGAGGCCCGGCGTGGTCGATTGCGGCTCACGCGGCTTGAATTTCTGCTGGAGGCTCTTCAGCCGCCACGCCGTCTTGATTCTCCTCATTCGAGGCTCGCGGTTAGGCAGCATCGGCGTCCCGCTCACGCGTGATGGCGGTGATGATGCTCGTGGCCGTCTGGGCGATAATTCCCAAGGACTCGGCGAGTCCGTCTTTGTCGCCGTGGTGCAACTGGATGTACTCGCTGGCGGCGTCCCGGGCGGTCAGGCCGATGGCTTCGCAGACAACGCAGGCGACAGCTTCGGCCTCCAGCTCACGGACGGTGATTGTCGTCCGTTGGCGGCGGTCGTCTTGGTGGAGAATCTCGTGAGCCAGCTCGTGCGCTAGAACCTCGAATTCCGCCGCCGGCTCCAGCCCGGGCTCGATGAGGATTCGTCCGCCCAGCGACACGCCAACGGCCCCGCTTGGCGGAGCACTGTACTGGAGGTCGATTCCCCGGCCCTGGATGTTCTCCCTCAGTAGACGCAGGTAGTCGGCTGGGTCGCCGGTCACCTCCGTCAGTGTCGGAAGCGGCTCGCCCTCTGTCTGGGCAACGTCAAAGACGTGGGCTGTAAGGAAGTACGGGACTTCCGGTTGCTCGCGGGCGTCTTCCGCGTCGTCTCTCTTCCTACGCGCTGCCGGCGCGATGATCTTGATGCCTTTTTCGCCGCGCTTCACATGCCGGCCCAGCTTCTGCCAGGTGCGAAAGCCAGCAACGCGGGTGGCGTCGGGCCGTTGAAACGCGATGAGCATGATGTTGCCGAAGCTGTAGCGGTGGAATCTGGCCATCGCGGAGAGAAAGCAGTTGAGTGTTGGCGTGTGCCCAGCGTCGATTGCGGCGGCCAGGGCTTGCAGGGCGGCGTCGGTGAGTTGTTTTGTCTTTTCGGCATTCATATGTCCTCCATGGTTTCGGGTTTTCGGTTCTTCCATCGCCTGGCGAAGAACCGAAAACCCGGAAACGGAGGACGCCGGAGCGAGGACCTCGTCGCCGGAGGCCTCGCGTAGAGCACGTCGCCTGACAGCCGTAGACTGGCAAAGACGTGCCACGCGGACGGCCGGGGTGGCGGGCAGTGCGGGATCAAACTCGTCGTGTCGTTCGCGACGGTGGGATGCCAGTGGCGAACGATGAGCATCCAGTTTCAGTGGTTGCCAATCTATGGGGCCGGTCACAATTGCCAATTGCCTGGTGACCAATTCAGAAGTCGTGTTTGGCCGGAGTTGGCGTTGTCGCCGACACCCAGGTTGGCCGAGACAAGGGGAAAGTCCTCGCGACCCGGTCACGACCCTCCTCCTGCCCGGCGAATACTGATGTCCGGTAATCAGGAGGTAGTCAGACGTTCACCATCACTCGGTATTTGCAGTCTCAAACCCCTACCTGCCGACCGACAATGGTGATTATGTTAAGTTGGGCCAGGGGGACGCGGCAGGGGGACCCGGGGGGGATTCTCACATTCTTGGGCACCTCCGCCGCGGTAGTGCGTTATTGGACTTTTGACTTTTGCAGGTCCGACCGCAGGTTGCGGCGTCACGCGAGCTTCATTCCTTTCTTCGGCGGAGTCACGGGGGCCGTGCGTTTCGCCACGAGGTGGACGACCTTCGACTCCTTGTGCGACGGGGTTGGCGTCTTCGCGTGGACCACGGGCTTGGCGGTCTTGGCCGCGGGTGTCGTGACCTTGACCACAGGCTTCTTCGGATTGACGACCGGCTTTGTCACCTTGGCCGCGGGCTTCGCAGCCATCGGTGACGCTGCACTGACGGCCATCGCCGACATCGTTGCACTTGCGGGTGCAGGCGATGCTGCGGAGATCGCCGGGCCGGCCGCGAAGCTGGCTCCGGCACCGAGATTGGCCGAGACTATCGCGAAGTCGTCGGGCGTCACCATGCCGTCGCCGTTCAGATCGCCCTCAAAGTACGAGGCGTTCGTGCTGCCCATGTTGGCGATGATGTTCAGGTAGTCGGACTGGTCCACCTTGCCATCAAGGTTGGCATCACCCATGCAGGTGTATTTCACGATCACCTGGCTGAAGTCGGTGCCGTCATTGATCGGCACGTTGCTCCAACTCGTCAGGTGCAACATGCGGTTGTCCACTGGTGCCAGCGTGGCGTAGTGCCCGTCCGGTGTCTGGAATGCCCTCGTGAAGAGCCGGCCATCGAGCAGCATCTGACGGACATTGCTCATTTCTTCTGTCGCGGGCGCGTTGGTGATCACCAAGTCGTTGTCGGCCACGTCTACCGATCCACCGGGCGCGATGTTCAAACCGCCAACCCGCAGCAGGTTGGCGCCGCCGGCCATCAACGAGACTTGACCGCCGGCCGCCACGGTGAGCGACGCAAGCTGCTGCGGGGTCGAGAAGACAGCGCAGGCGGTGGGGGCCACATTCAACGACACCGTACCAGTATCGAGGCTGCCCAGGTTCTGATTGAAGACGTCCGTCCCGGCCGTCAACGAAATCGTGGTGTTGCCGGGGCCGGGATCCAGGGTGAACGGCTTGCCAACTGGCTCCGCGATGGAAACGGAATTATTCCCTGCACCACACGCGATCGCCACAATCTGCACTCCGCTGGTCGAAAGCAACTGGGTTCCGACCGTAACGCCGCTGCTGCTCAAGGAAATGGGGTTGTTGCCCGAGCCGCCGACAACCTTCAACGTGTTGATGCCGGGGCCGCCGTCGATGGTGACGCCGCCCGCAGGCACGGGATTGCCGTTGGTGAAGTCGATAGTGACCGTGTCGTTGCCGGCGAGCCCTTTGATGCCAAACGGCTGAAGCGTGTTCAGCGGCAGCGAGAATGCCGGAGCGCTGGTGCCGGCGATGGCCGTATTAAAGAACTGGACCATGCTCCCGCCAGCATCCAGTCGCAATGTCAACACATCATTGCCGGCCGTGCCGAACCAGGCCGATGGCGTGATGGTCTGAGTGTCCGGCACTGCCGGCGCCGCCTGGACGTTCCCCGCCTGGTCGCGGGCGCGGCTGAAGAACGCATAAGTGTGGCTGAATTGACCGTAGAAGGTCGCCGACGTCGCTGCTGTGTGATCCTGCCAAAGCGCGGGGACTCCGCCATTATCAGAGACATAAACGTCGTAGCTGGCTATACCAGACCCGCCTTGGTCATCCTGGCCCGACCAACTCACGACAAGACCGTTCGATGCGGCCACTGCTGGCAGAGGACTGACTTGGCTGGTGGGAGGCGTGATGTCGATCACCTGGATTTGCGCCTCGGGCGTCGCTGGCGCCGATTCCACATTGCCCGCGTTGTCGCGGGCCTCGCTGAAGAATGCGTAGGTGTGGCCAGCGAGCCCGGGGTAGATGGCCGTGGTCGATGTCGTGTGATTCAGCCAAAGCGCGTAGCCACCTCCGTTGTCGGAGACATAGACATCGTAGTCGACGATGCCCGATCCGCCCACATCGTCCTGTCCCGACCAGCTAACAGGGAAGCTGTACTGGGCTGTGGTGACGGGCAAGGTGTTGACGTGGCTGATGGGGGGCGTCGTATCGATCATTTGGATTTGGGTGTTTGGCGCTGTAGGAGCAGGTTGCAGGTTACCGGCGTTGTCGCGGGCCTGGCTGTAGAAGGCATAGGTATGGCCCTGCTGTCCGGCAAAGGTGGCCGAAGTGGTCGTCGTGTGGTTCTGCCAGAGAATGTAGGTTCCGCCGTTATCCGAAACGAGGATATCGAAGCTGTCCAGTCCGGAGCCGCCGGTATCATCCTGGCCCGACCAAGAGACGATGAAGCTATACTGGCCGGTCGTAGCGGGCAAGGTGATGATGTGGCTGGTGGGGGGCGTCGTGTCGATCACCTTGGTGAATGTGTCAGATGTTGCGTGCGAGGCTTCGACGTTACCGGCCTGATCGCGGGCGATGCTCGTGAAGGTGTACGTGTGGCCAAGGATGCCGGTGAAAGTGGCGCTGGTTGCGGCCGTGTGGTTCTGCCAAAGAGAGTTGGCTCCGCCGTTGTCGGAGACGAACACATCGTAATTGGCGATGCCGGAACCG
>JBEKVL010000267.1:0-8022 GCA_049514055.1 Tepidisphaeraceae bacterium
ACCCAGCCCGCCGCCGACCCAACCCGAGACGCCCTCGACGCCCTCGAAGACCTCGACGCCGCCGCCACCCGACAAGCCGAGGGCATGACCACGGGCAACGCGTCCGGCTGGTTGAACTTGCCGGCACGGGCTTCCAGCCCGTGGTGTCGGTACTCCGGCACGTCCTTGCCGCCCGGGAGAATGCCCGCGCCCCCGCCGCACGAAGAGCGGACGACTCATGCGAGCTTCATGCTGCTCTCATCATTCGACTTTCGCCATGGCTCGGCACTGCCCTTCGACTCAGCACTCAGGACTTCATCCGACAACGTCCGCTCGGGACGGGGGTCGGGACGGGGGTCGGGACGGGGATTGGGACGGGGATCGGGACGGCTTTCTTCAGACGTTCCAAAACCACCGAATTGTTTGTAACAGCATGAACCGTATGCACTTGTATCTCCAGCCCCTGGACCCACGAGCGGCCGAAAGTCCTTTTTCTACGTGCCGCCCGCCCCGCCGGCACCGAACCGCCAACATCGCCTGGGCTCGCCCACCTCGTCATGAACCCGAGCAACCAAGATGTGTCGGAGCACCGACACCACTGGCAAGACGCCTGTGCTACAGAAGAACTACTCCGCCGTGTCGATCCCCAGATCCTTCACCTTCTTGTTCAGTGTGTTGCGGTTGATGCCCAGGAAGTCGGCCGCCTTGGTCTTCACGCCGCCGCACTTGGCCAGCGACCGCTCGATCAGCGCCGATTCGACCTGGTCGATCAGGAGCTGGTAGATTTCCCCTTCGCGCAGCTCGTAGTCGCTGATGGCCTGCTCCGCCAGCCGCTTGCAGAGCGTCTCGATCGACTCGGATGACTGCGTCGTCCGCCGCTGCTGGGCGAACATGCGCACCGGAAGCGGCAGCAGGTCTTCGGTGAAGTCCTCGCCGCGCGACAGCACCACCGCACGCTCGATGGCGTTCTCCAGCTCGCGCACGTTTCCCGGCCAGGGATACCGCATCAGGATCGAGAGCATCTCCCGCGAGATCTTCTTCAGTCCCCGGCCATTCACCGCGTTGTACTTGTCCAGGAAATGGTCGATCAGCCGCGGGATGTCCTCCCGCCGGTTGCGCAGCGGCGGCAGATAGACATTGACCACGTTCAGCCGGTAATAGAGATCCTCGCGGAAGTTCCCGCGGGCCACCTCCTGCATCAGGTCCAGGTTGGTCGCGGTGATCACGCGCACATCCACCTTCACCGGCTGCGTGTCGCCGACGCGCTCGAACTCGCGTTCCTGCAACACACGTAGTAATTTAACCTGCAACTGTGGCTCCATGGTGCCGATCTCGTCGAGGAAGATCGACCCGCCGTCGGCCGCCTCGAACCGGCCGATCTTGTCGCGGATCGCCCCCGTGAACGAGCCTTTCACATGGCCGAACAGTTCCGACTCGAGCAGCGTGCCGGTCAGCGCGCCGCAGTTGACGCGGATGAACGGCTTGTCCTTCCGTGGCGAATTGTAGTGGATCGCCTTGGCGATCATCTCCTTGCCCGTGCCGGTCTCGCCCAGCAGCAGCACGGTTGCCCGGGAGTTGGCCACCTGGCCGACGGTGTTGAACACCTCGTGCATGGCCGGCGAGTCGCCGATGATATTCTCGAAGCGATAGCGGTCGCGGACCTGGGCCCGCAGTTGGGCGTTCTCTTCGAGAAGCTGATCCTTCTGGCGCATGACCAGCCGGTTGATCTGGATCGCCTGCGAGAGAAACGAAGCCATGACGGTGAGGAAGCGGATATCCTGCTGAAGGTCTTCATCCGTCGTGAAGAACCGGTCAACCGACAGGGCGCCGGCCACCCGGTTCTCGAGCCGGATCGGAATGCAGAGGAATGCAACCACCCGGTCGAGTTTGCTCATGTCGCGGGAGAAGGTCCGGTTCAGAAAATCCGGCTCCTTGCGCACGTCGGGAATGACCCTGGGCTGGCCGGTGGCAAGAACCATGCCGGTGATGCCCTCTCCGACGGCATAGACTCCGCGATCGATCTGGTCCTGGGTGAATCCGACTGCCGACTGGATGCGCGCCCGTCCGGAGGATTCGTCAAGCAGAACCAGCGTCCCCCGCTGTATATCCAGTTTCTCCATAAGGACTTGCATGACCTTCGAGAACGTCTCTCCAAGTTCGAGGGTCGAGGAGAGAATCGAGGATATGCTGGCCAGAATGGCCATTTCCTGATCGGCCCGCGGAGTTGATGCCGAGGAATTGGGCATGTGGTTAGATTATAAGCATCCGCGGTGAGAGTTGCCAGTTGTTGGTTGCCAGTTCATCGGCCTACCGTTGCCTTGGCCTCGGCCGTCCCGGGCATCAACACCTCACACGTCGCGGCGGTTTTGTCGGCTTCCACCTTGTACTGGCCGAGGAATCCGTGGAACGTGACTTTGCCGGCGCCATCAGTCGTGGCTTTTACCTCGCCGGTCCACCAGTCGCCCTTGATCTTCTTCAGCAGCGATTCGTAGGCGGGTTTGGGAGTCATGTCGGCGCGGATCAGGCCGGCGGGGGCGCCGAGCCAGGCGCCGGCGTCGGAGAAGTCCCACCAGGTGATGGCCGCGACGGCGGGGTGCGAGAAGAGTGTGGTGTAGAACTCCACCACCTGCTGCTCCTGGCGCTTTTCATCTTCCGGAGTGCTGGGCCAGTCGTCGTGCCGTGGGCCATGCCAGCGGACGTCGTTGCGAATCTTGCCAGACGTGATCGTGGCTTCGGTGAAATTCAGCGGCTTGCCGAATTTGGCGAAACGTTCGCAGATGTCCCAGGTGTGCCGGCCGCCCCAGACACCCGTATGCTGGTGACACTGAATGCCGATGACGTCGATCGGAAGCCCGGCGTCGAGGCATTCGCGGAGGAGTTTCTCGTATTGCGGGCCGGTGTCGTAGTCGTTCAGGAGCAAGGTGGCCTTGGGGTTGGCCTTGCGGGCGGCGTTGAAGCACTGCGTGAGCAGTTCGAGCCGGCCGACTTTGTCGCAGAGTTCGGGAATGCGCGTCGTTTCGCCGGTGAATTTCGGCATGACGACGGCTTCGTTGACGACATCCCAGGTATCGATCCTGCCGCTGAAAGTGGCGACTTCGCGGGCGATACGGGCAATTTGAAGTTTTTCGATGTCCATAATGGAGCGATCGTTGAGCCAGGCGGGGAAGACCTGCTGCCAGCAGAGCGGGTGGCCCTTGGTGCGGATGCCGTGGGCGTTGCACCAGTCGGCCATGGCGGCCAGGCGATCGGCGCGGGTCTGGCCTTCGGTTCGTTCGTACGCGCCCCAGTAGAAAGGCAGCGTGCCGAAGTTCAGCAGGTCGGTGTAGCGCTTCTGATATCCCTTCTGTGAATCGGAAGCATCCTCGGGCTTGAGGGCGAAGATGTTGCTGCCGAAAAGGAACTTGTGCGCAGTCTGGCGGATCACCACCGGCGCATTGGCCAGCGATCTACCGGATGAATCGGTGACGGTCAGGGTGACGTCAGCGGTGCGGTATTTCTGGATGCGGGCGTTGATGGCGTCGGGGGTAAGATCGCCGGCGGCGAGTGCTGCAATGGTCAGCAACAGGCCGGCGAGAATTCCAAAGGCGCGGGCGATTGTCATGGCTGGGCTCCGGTGCGGGATCATGATGCCGCGGTGACGAACGTCGGATTTGAAATTTCAAATCTGAAATTTCAGATTTCAGGTTCAGCATCCAAGTCGCGTTCTCCCCCTGTATAGTCTTCGAGGCCGCACGGGTTGTCAGTGCTTGTCGTGCATCACCCGCAGCAACCCTCTCACGGCAATATAAAACAACAGAACCGCCCCGCTCAGACACGCCAGCACGATGACGTACAGCACTGACTGGAAGACGATCGTTGGGGTTCCGTGGTATGGCTCGCCGAGCGTGGCCATCACTCCGATGCAGAAACAGCCGCCAAGGAAGACCAGGCCCAGGCCACCGAGAATCAGGAGTGCGGCGGCCGTGTTGGGCGAGGCGCCGCGGTCACGCGGGGTGGAAGGCTCGGCGTAGTCCACGGGAATCGCTGGCATGACCGGATGCGGCTGGAGAGGATCCATGGGATCCGTATTGTCCAGCAACTGCCGAACTTCGCAACCGGCGGCGAAATGGCGCGGGTGTCCCCGCCCGCGAATCCCGAATTCCGAAACCCGAATACCGAAAGAATGCCCGAATGACCAAGCCGCAATGAACCGGACATTGGTCATTCGTCGTTCGTTATTGATTCGGATTTGGGGTTTCGGAATTCGTCATTCCGCTGCGGCGGCCTACGCCGATTCGCGGCGGCGCTCGGGCAGAGCGGTGAACAGACTACGTTTGCCTTCGATCACTGCTTCGTCGAAGACATACTTGCCGCCCTGGGGCTGGTCGGGCAGCCGGTACATCACCTCGAGCATGATCTCCTCGCAGACCGCGCGGAGGGCGCGGGCGCCGGTGTCGCGCTTGATGGCCCGCTGGGCGATCAGCCGCAGGGCGCCGGGCGTGAAATCCAGGTCGGAGCCTTCCATGCGGAAGAACTTCTGATACTGCCGCACCAGGGCGTTCTTGGGTTCAGTCAGGACGGAAATCAGGGTGCGCTCGTCCAGCGGATCAAGCGTGGCGGCCAAAGGCAGGCGGCCGACGAATTCGGGGATCATGCCAAATTCGACGAGGTCTTCCGGCTGCACCTGGCAGAGCAGGTGCGCCCGCTCGTCGGCGGTCTCGAACTTCTCGAGTTCCGAGCCGAAGCCGATCTGGCGCTTGCCCAGGCGCTTGCGGATGATGTGTTCGAGGCCGACGAACGTCCCGCCGCAGATGAAGAGGATCTGCGACGTGTCCATCTGGATGTACTGCTGCTCGGGGTGTTTGCGGCCGCCCTGGGGCGGGATGTTGCTGACGGTGCCTTCGAGCATCTTCAGCAGGGCCTGCTGCACGCCTTCGCCGCTGACGTCGCGGGTGATGGAGACGTTGTTCTGGGTCTTGCCGATCTTGTCGATCTCGTCGATGTAGATGATGCCGCGCTGGGCGGATTCCAGATCGTAGTCGGCGTTCTGGAGCAGGCGGAGGAGAATGTTCTCGACGTCCTCGCCGACGTAGCCGGCCTCGGTCAGCGTGGTGGCATCGCCGATGGCGAAGGGCACGTTGAGCACCTTGGCCAGCGTGCGTGCCAGCAGGGTCTTGCCGCTGCCGGTGGGTCCGATGAGCAGGACGTTGGATTTGTCCACCTCGACGTCGCCGTGCTCGGCCGCCTTGTCGGCGATGGTCAGCCGCTTGTAGTGGTTGTGGACGGCGACGGCGAGGGCCTTTTTGGCGTATTCCTGCCCGATAACGTACTGGTCGAGGAATTCCTTGATCTGCCGCGGGGCGGGAATGGCGCCGACGCTGTGCGGCGTGGCGCTGGAGAGTTTGCGCTTCTCCTGGCGGATGATGTTGTGCGCCAAGTCGACACAGTTGGCGCAGATATAGACGTCGGACGGGCCTTCAACCATGGGCCCGACATCTCTGGAGCTTTTGCCGCAGAATGAACAAGTGGTCACGCGTCGTCCTCGGAAAGCTGTGTTTCCGTTGCCGTTTCCGTTGCCGTTGGTCGGAGTCGTCCCATTGCCTCCGGGTCGGTTCGTGATCGTCGCCATGCGCCGCTGCCTCTCGACTAAAAGGTAAGCACCGGGCTAACACGACGGCAAACCGGTGCATTTTATCGTCTTTCCAACAGACGATCAAACCAGCGGCTTCACCAAATCTTCATCGGCCGCTTGCAAGGCTGATCGCCAGATTTTGCACTTATTCCTTCGGCGGGTCTTTCCTGGTCAGGTCTCTGGCCCGCATCGACGCCAGCATCGCGACCTTGGCCCGTTCAAATTCCTCTTCCGTGATCCTGCCCTGCCGGCGCATCTCGCGTAAATCGGACAGGGTGAATCCGCCGGAAGAACTGTCATCCGAAGCCCTGAGCCTCCGTGTCACCCAGGCCACCAGAACGAACCCGGCCACGATCATCGCCACCAGGACCAGCAGCCACGCGAAGATCGAAGCGGCGGTGTTCTGCGTGGGCGACATGCGCGACTCCATGCCGTTCGTCGGCGACTTGGATGATACGACCCGGCGGGGGCAGCGCCAATTGAAAAGCGCCGCATTCCCGCCAGCGGCGACGTCCCAATAAATCGCCCGTCCCAATACTGCAAAACACCGTGCCCGCACGCCCGCGGCAAGGCGCGGCACTGCCCTGAAGCCACCCCGTGCGTCACATATGTTCCCAGGCCTTGGCCCACATGACCAACAGGGTTATCCCGGCTGCAATAGTTATCACTATAAGCCTTAATCGCCACATTCGTCGCTCTCGCGCATCCACAGCGGGTTCCTCCGAACTCCTCCCGCCACGGGCGTGTCCGTCCGTGACCGTTCCACGCGGCGCCGCCCTGCCGCGCCGGTTACGCATTGCCGTCCCATGCCTCCTATCGTCGCCACGCCGGGGTCCACTTTCCCATTATGCGATATCGCATCCGTTGGAGATCGCCCTATAATGGCCACCCTATGGCCAAGAAGACCCAGCAGCCGCCGAAGAGCTATGAAGAGGCCGTCCAGGAACTCCAGCAGATCATTGCCGAAATCGAACGCGGCGAAATCGGGCTGGAGGATGTGCTTTCGCGTTACGAACGTGGCCACTTCCTTCTGCAGTTCTGCCAGCAGACGCTGGCGGCGGCCGAGAAACAGATCGAACTCATCACCAAATCGCCGGGCGGCGGGGTCGCGACCACGCCCCTGCCCGAACAACCGTGACCCCGTTTGCGGAGGAAGACCGTGAGCCAGACTCCCGAACACCCCGCCGTGCAGATACTCAAGCAGACCTCCGAAAAACTCGACGCGTTCTTCAATTCAGTGCTCGGCCGCTGCGCCGGCGCACCCGTGACGCTGCTGCGAAGCATGCACTACTCGCTCGGCGCCGGGGGCAAACGGCTCCGCCCGGCCCTGGTCATCGAGAGTTTCCGCGCCTGCGGCGGCTTGCCGGAGCGCTCGGCCTCCGCCCTGGCCGCCGCCGCCGCCATCGAACTCATCCACACTTTCTCCCTGGTCCACGACGACCTGCCGGCGATGGACGATGACGACCTGCGCCGCGGCCGGCCCACCAACCACAAGATCTTCGGCGAGGCCATCGCCATTCTCGCCGGCGACGCCATGACCACCATGGCCTTCGAGCTCATCGCCAGCGATGCCGACCCGGCGGTCGTGCCCGCCCTCATCCGCGAACTGGCGGCCGCGTCCGGCCCGCTCGGGATGATCGGCGGGCAGGTTCTGGACATCGAAGGCGAGAACAAGTGCCTGCTGCTGGTCGAACTCCGGGAACTCCACCGCCGCAAGACCGGCGCGCTACTGACCTGCGCCGCCCGCATGGGCGCCATCGCCGCCGCGGCGCCGGCCGACACGCTCCAGCAGGTCACCGACTTCGGCGGCCATCTCGGCCTGGCATTCCAGATCATCGACGACATTCTCGACGAGACGTCCACCCCCGAACAACTCGGCAAGGCCACACAGAAAGACCGCCACGCCGGCAAGAACACCTACCCGACGCTGCTCGGGCTTGCAGAGAGCCGCCATGAGGCGAGCCTCGAGCTCGAGCAGGCTTTGGCGTGCATTGCACCCCTCGGCCCGCGCGGCGAGTCCTTGCGGAACGTCGCCCGGTTCGTCGTCGAACGGAACGTGTGAACCCTTGAACCCATGACCACCGACTACCCCCAACCTCCTTCCCAGCGCACGTTCCCCTGGCTCCCCATCGTCCTGGGCGCGCTCATCGCCACGCTCGCCTACCGCTGGGTCTTCGACCGCGGCACGCCGGCCGTCAGTCCGCGGCCGATCACGCCGCGCGGCGACCTGGCCGATGAAGAGAAGACCTCCATCAGCCTCTTCAAGAACGCCAGCCCCTCCGTCGTCTTCATCACCACCGCCACCACGCGACTGGATCTCTGGACCCGCAACGTCTACGAAATCCCCCGCGGCTCCGGCTCGGGCTTTGTCTGGGACGACGCCGGCCATATCGTCACCAACGTCCACGTCATTCAGGATGCCAGCACCGCCA
>JBEKVL010000268.1:0-8017 GCA_049514055.1 Tepidisphaeraceae bacterium
CCAGCGTCAACGAGCCGTTCACCGTCAGGCTGGTCTGGGCGATGGACTTGGAGGTCAGGGCGGCAGGTGCGGCCACCGTCAGATTACCCGTGCCCTGGATGGTGTTGATCGTGCTGGCGCCGCCATTGACGTTGGTGAGGTTGTTGTTGATGAGGGTGCCCAGGGCGACGCCGGGGGTCTCGATTTGCAGCTTGGCACTGGGGTAGAAGTTGTTCACCGTGACCGTGGCGTTGCTGCCGCCCAAGGCGTTGAGGCTGGTACCCAGGCTGGTCGCAACCAGCGTGCCGGCGTTGATGATGATCCCGCCGGTCAAGGCGTGGTTGTCGCCCGCCAGGGTCAACATGCCGGCCCCGTTCTTCGTCAGGGATCCGACACCATCGATGTTGCCGCTGATGCCCAGATCGCTGGACGGATCCACGCTGACGGTGGTGTTGGTGGCCAGGCTCACCCCGGAGGTGATGCCGTGCCCGGAGCCGGTTACGGTTACCACCGCAGTTCCGCCAAGCCCACCATCGAGAATCAGCTTCCTGGTCGGGTCGGTGATGGCCGCGATGGTGTTGCCGCCGGCCACGGCGGTTGTGAAGGTCACGCCAGCGACGGTGCGGTCCACCGTGCCCAGATCGACCACGGCTTGGGTCGCGCTGGGATCCGACAGAATCGCCACATTGCCCGCGCCTGGAATTGAATTGTTCCAGTTGGCCGCCGTGCCCCAGTCATGGCCGCTGGCGCCGGCTCCGCCCTTCCAGAGATAGGTGGGCGTCAGATTGCCGACGATAAGATCGACAAAGCCCGCGTCCTGGGTCGTCGATAGCGAGTAGCCCGCGGGGACAGCGCCGCCGCCGATCAGGGCCAGCGAGAGGTTGGTGGCAGTGTCGGTGGTGAAGCCGACGAGCTTGTAGTCGCCGGGGGCCAGGCCCGCGGGAACCGCCACGGTGGCGCCGGTGCCGGCCAGTGTGCCCGTGGTGATCTGGTCGAGCACGGTCGGGCTGGTGATGTCGAAGCGGAGGAAGGTGTTGCTGCTGACGGTCAGCCCGCCGACCGTGAGGCTGCCGATGCTGCCGTCGCCGCCGGGGCTGATGGAATGCGGGCCGGTGCCGGCCACAACGGTGCCGGAGATGGTGCCACCGACGACGCTGTCGCTGGCCAGGGTACCGCCGTTGAGGATGACGTTGCCCGTGCCGGTCGCGGAGCCGTTCGTGCCGTTGGCGACCACAAGGGTGCCGGCGGCGAGGGCGGTGGCGCCGGTGTAGGTGTTGGCGTTGGTGAGGCGGAGCGTGCCGTTGCCGATCTTCTGCAGGGTGCTGGCTCCGTTGATCACGGGTCCGACGGTGAGCGTCACGCCCGGATCGACCGACACGTTCATGCCCGTGGCAATGACCAGGCTCGGGGCATTGGTGCCCGCGACGATGCTTGCGGTCTGGCCGGCGCTGCCGGTGGCCGAGATGGCGTTGCCAGCGGCATCGCCGTTAAGGGTCAAGCTCGAAGCGTTCTGGAGAGTGAGCGCCGTGGCCGACGTTCCGGCCGTCAGATGCAGCGCGCCCAGCGTGTTGTTGCTGCCGGCGTTGCCGAAATCGAGGGTGGAACTGGCGGTGGCGGCGATGTTGGTGTTGGGGAAGTTGACAAACGGAGCCAAGCTGTTGCTAAGGAAGGCGTTCGTGAACTGGGCGGTAACGAGAGTGTTCACGTCAACGTGCGAACACCCCATCAGGCCCAACTCGAAGGTGCTGGGCATTGTCGCGCCGGTATAGGTGCCGAACGACGTCCAAGTCAGCGATCCAAGAGCGGTCGTCGGAGGCTGAGTCGAGTAGTAGCCGGTGAAGTTGCCATTCCCGTCGTAAGTCAGGCGGAGCCAATCTTGAACGCTGTTACCCGCTTGAATGTTTTGCGTAGTGTCGGATCGCTGGAATGTGGCTCCTTGGCTACCGGTGACGGCAGCAAACACGAAGGGAGCCGCGGGGGCCGCAGCGGTGCCGCCGGTGGCCATGATACCGGCCTTGGCCCAAGTATTGGTCACGTTGGTCATGTTGGCGTACGTAAAGACGTCAAAGGGGACGTTGTTCTGGGCTCTGAAGACGAAGTAGGACTGCTCGGTGCCGCCCCACATGTCACCGCCGGCGCCATTGACCGTCCACGTACCGCCGGCGTAGTTACTGCCGGTGTAGTTGTAGGTGTAGCTGCCGATGGTGGAGCCGCCGATATTCACACCCGTAACAGGCGGCGGCGGGTAGTTGAGCGCCACCGTGCCACCCGAAAGAGTCAGCGTGCGGGCCGCGGCGTTGTTGGCAATATTGCTGCCTGCGACGCTGTTGACAGCAAAGGAAGTGGCGCTGCCGCCGGGGGTGTAGACGGCGTTGACGCCGGGCAGCTTGAGCTGGTTAGTGATGGCCAGGCTGCCGGACTGCGTGTTCACCGTGGGCGTGCCCGTGGACAAGTCCGCGGTGCCGACGGTGGCCACGGCCGTGGGACTGTCGGCCACTCTCAACGTCCCTGACGTCGCGGTCAGGGTGCCGCTGACGATGGATCCAGCACCGGCGTTTACGGTGCCGCCGGTGATGTTTGCTGTGGTAACGATGGCCGGGGCGTTCAGGTTCGTCGTGCCGGCGGCAGCATTCAGTGTCCCGTAGCTGCCGGCATTGAGGTTCAGGGTGCCGGCATTGACGGTGGTCGCGCCGGCGATGTTATTGGCGCCGGAGAGAGTCAGAGCGCCGGTGCCGACCTTGGTCAGGCCGCCGGCACCGGTGATGGCGCCGGAGAAGCTGGTGCTGGTGGTGTCACCCACGGTCAACGTGCCGGTTCCCAAGAGGACGCGGTGGCCGGTCGCGCCTGCGGCATTGTCGGCCAGCGAGCTGATCTGCGTGCTGTACCCGTTCAGGTCCAGGGTCGTGTTGGAGGCCATGATGACGCCCGAGGTGGCGGACAGGCCGCCAGTCAAATTAAGCCCCCAACCAGCGGCCCAGGTGAAGGTGGTGCTTGGCGTCGCACCGGCGTTGGTTTGGGTGTCGAGCGTGGTCCAGGTGCTGTTGTCGTTGCTGCCCAGGACAACCCAATTATTCGGATTGCGATTGTTCGCCGAGTCATTCGCTGTCGCCCAATCGTAACCGGTGAAGGCCTGGGGTGTGCCGAAATCGAGGGTGACGTACCGTGGGAAGGGAGGAGCAGCCATGAACGATTTGGTGTTCAGGTTGTTATCGGCAAGCCCGGGGATCCCTTGATCGCCATAGCTGCCGCCATCGCCCGTGATATTGGTCTGCATCACGCGAGCGCCGTTTGTGCTGTTCGTACCGCTCGAATAGAAAGCTATTTCGGAATACTGGAGGCCGCTGCCAGCGGTATAGACACTATTCACCGCGAACCTGTAATAGCGATACGCGGTCGCCTGTAGCTGCACCGTGCCGGCTTCGATGTCCGTGGGGCCGGTGAAGCTATTGGCGCGATTCAGGACCAGCGTGCCCGCGCCCGTCTTGGTCAGGGTGCCCGTACCGCTGATGCCACCGGAGTAGGTTCCAGTGGCACCCTGAGCATAGTTGAAGGTGACATTGGTGCTGGGGGTATCGGACGACAAGATGATCGGGCCGGACATGCTGGTGGCGGAGACCAGCAATTGGCCGTGCGTGACGTTGATGCCGGCGCTCACTACGCCGGGGTCGGTGAGGCTGAGCGTGCCGGTGCCGATCTTGGCCAGGGTGCCGGCGCCGGAAATGTTGCCACTGAGCGTGGCGCTGTTGGCGCCGGAATCAAAGGAGCCGCCGGCCGTGGCCACAGTCATGGTCCGCGCCGACGCGAAGTTCGGCGTGGTAACCCGCAACGTGCCGCCGGCGAAGTTCACAGGGCTGCTGGGATCACCCAGCGCGGTGTCACTGGCGATGGAGACGACGCCGGCGTCGAGAGTCGTGCCGCCGAAGTAAGTGCTGGCGCCGGCGAGGGTCAGCGTGCCGGTGCCGACCTTGATCACGCCGCCGGTGCCGGAGATGGCGCCGGAGAAGGTGGTGCTGGTGGCATTGCCCACGGTCAACGTGCCGCTGCCCAGGAGCACTTGTTGGCCAGTCGCGCCGCCGGCCTTGTCGGCCAGCGAGCCGATCTGCTGGTTAATGCCGTTGAGGTCGAGGGTCGTGTTCGAGGCCATGATGACGGCCGTGGTGGCGGGCAACTGACCGATGGTACTGGCGGAGAAGTTGCTGATGTTGGTGGTAGAGGCCACACCACCGCTTGCGCCGGTGAATCCGATGTAGGCGGTGTTGGCACCGACCTGGGATGCCAGACTGCCGACGGTATAGCTCGTGGTGTAAGTGGCCGAGGTAGTCAGGTCGGTCAGTGTTTCGGTGAGAATGTTACTGCCATCGTAGCCCACTTGGACCTTGATCGGATCGCCGCTGGCCACGTTGACGGCGCCAGTCGCGGCATAGCCGCCGGTGGCGCCATTGGTTCCGTATCTGGTGTAACCCGCGTTGCCGGCGTAGATGTTCAGCTCGACAGCCGCACTGGGGGTGATCCCGCCATATCCAAGAGCACCACCACCGCCGCCAAGGGCGGTCAAACCACTGTTCTGGAGGACGAACGCCGCGCCGTCGGCACCGCCGCCGCCGACGTCGGTATACGTGAAGGTGGCGGTGAAGGCGGAATTGACGGGCACCTTGGTGTTGAGGAAGGCGCTGGTCGCCTGGCCAGTCGCGCCGGTGGTCAGGTTGAGCACGCTGCCGTTCCAGTTGCCGCTGCCGTTCTGTGTCCAGGCGGCGGTATTGGAGAAGTTGGCAAGATTCTGTGTCGACAGCCTGATGGTTCCGCCCTCGATGTCGGTGGGGCCGGAATAGGTGCTGGTGCCGTTGAGGATTTGCGTGCCGGTGCCGATCTTGGTCAGGGCCACCTTGCCGGTGCCGCTGTCAGCAATAACACCGCCGAAGGTATAGCCATTGGCGTTGTTGGCGCCAATTGTCAGAGTGGAGGTCGTGGCGCCGGCGCCGTTGTAGATCGATGCAGTACCGCCGCCGCTCAGGCCGTTGACCGTCTGGTTGTAACCGTTGAGATTCAACGAGGTCGCGTTGGTAGTTCCGAAGATCAGGTTGCCCTTGCCAGCGCCGGACGGGATCGCGTTGTTGGTGCCAAGCACCAAGGCGGCCGCAGCGCCGGGGTTGTAACCGTTGCCGTTGACACCGATGGTGGTGTCGCCGACGTAGGTGTTGACAGCACCGAGTGTCAGTGGGCCGCCGTCCCAGACGACGTTGAACCCGCCGGGACCGGACATTGTGCCATTGATGGTGATGGGCTGATTCCAACCATCGCGGACGAAAGCGCCGCCCGGACCAATCAGGATGTTGCGACTGGCGCTAAGCGGCACAGCCCCGCCATTGTTGAAGAGTTGGCCGCCATTGAACATGAGGTTGATGTTGGGGACGCCGCCGGTCAGCGAAGTCGGGAGTACGCCTGCGACAGAGCCGAGCGAACCATCGCCACTGATCTGGAGAATGCCGGAGTTGAGCAGCGTACCGCCGGTGTAGGTGTTGGCCGTGCCGGTGAGAGCCTCACCGTAATGGGTTTCACCACTTGCATTCTGAGTACTGGACGTGTTGTTCATGATCAGCGTCAAAGCGCCGCCACCGGTGTTCTCAAGCACGCCGGCGAAAGCCGGATTGTCGATGATGTCGCCGGTAACGGTCAGTGTGACGGGCGTAGCGCTGGTGTTGTTGATGACCGCGCTGGCATCGCCACTGCTGAAGCCTCTGACGCCAATCGGATGGCCGTTGAGGTCGACGGTTCCAAACATCCCGGCAACAGGCGCGGCATTGAAATTCAATCTGCTGGCGACGGAGAACGCATTGTCAACCCCAATTCGCAGGGTAGCAGTGGAGGTCGCCGTACTGACGAAGCCCGGACCGCCTTGCGAGCCGATCGTCGTCGTGCCGGTATAGGTGTTGATGGCGTTGAGTTGCACCACGCCGCCGGTTTGCCAGAGGACGGCGAGGCCGCCCGAACCGCCGATCGGGCCATTGACCTGGACGGACTGACCGGCCACGGCGCCAAGGCGGCCGGTGCCGAGAACGGTGCCGCCAGTGAGCACGACCGACCCGGGGCCGCTGTTGAGGACCGAGCCGTTGTTGAGAGTGGTGTTGGCGGGCAGAGTCAGCCCGGCGCTGCCATTGTAGTTGAGCAGGGCGGTGCCGAGGGAATCGCCGATGGAGACGCTGTTGGTGACCGTCAAGGCACCCGTGCCGTTGACCAGCAGTGCGTTGCCATCACCCACGAAGAGGTTATTCACGGTGACAACGCCGGCAGCCGTGGTCAGAGTGGCGGGCGCGGCGGTCGTACCGCCCGCAACCAGATTCACGGCATCCGACGCGTTCGTGGCAGAGGTAACATTCAACGTGCCGGCCAGATTGACAGCGTAATGACCGGTGAAGGAATCAACCGCGAGGGCGGCACCGCTGGCATCGGTGATCTGCGAGTAATTGGCGGGGCCGGTCGCGGCCAAGCCCCACTGACCCAGAGTGGCCGTGGTGGTGTTGACGAGTTGCCATGCGCCGCTGGTGCTGACATTGCGAATGGCCAGCGACATGCCGGCGTCGCCGCCGCCCTGGCCAAAGCCGACAGTGATCGGATAGGCTACACCGGCCATCAGCATTACGCGGTTGACCGAGGCCACGCCCTGAACGTTGGAAGAGCTCGACCCGGCGAACCCGCCGCAGCAACCGGTGCCGCCGACTTTCTCGGTGGCGGCATCGATGGAACCATTGTGGTTGAGGTCGACAAAGACCGCTTCGTTGTCGTCGACACGCGTGAAGCCAGGACCGCCGCCGTTCGTGTCGCCGCCGCCGAACTGGTAGTAACCGGAGACGGTGGGGACGAACACGCCTTTCCAGACAAAGCCGTAGTTGGTGGCGTTGATGCCAGCGGGATCGCCCAGAGGCTTGCCGGTCAATAGCGCGAAACCGCCGTTCTGGCCATTGGGGCCGCCGGTGAAACCATCGACGGCGAGCGGCCCATTAAATACGGCGCTGCCGGTTGGCACCTGAGTGAGCAATCCACCGTTGGTGTCCATGCCATTGACGTCGTTGTTGGAGTTGGTCCAGGACATGTTCAGGCCCGGCGCGGTGATGCCCTGCGCGGTAAACGTCGAACCGATGATCCTCAGGTTCGCCGAACCAGGGCCGGTCAAGGTCGCCGTTGAGTTGGCGCTGGCGATGAGGTTGCCGTTGTTAGTCAGCGTGGTGGTCGGCACGGTGATGCCCACCTTGCCGCCGACACTTAGCGTCCCGCCGACGCCAATGACGGGCGTACTGGCGAAATTGATCATCCCGGCCGACTTGCCATCGGCGCTGAGGCCGCCAAGGTTCAGGATCTGGCCGGAGCCGATGGTGATCGGCGGAGCCAGGTTGACGTTGCCGGCGTTGGCATTAATGCCAATGGTCGAGGTAAGCGGGTTGAGCGTGGTGATGTTCAGGTCACCGGAGAGCACCGAGCCGTCCGGCTGGACGATGCCGCCCTTGCTGAGCGCGCCGCTGAGGTTCAGGATCGGGAAGGTCATGGCGGCGGCATGGTTGATGGTGGCGTCGGTGACGTTCACCGTATTACTGGTGATGACCAACTGGCCGGTGGTGCTGGGCAGGTTGAGCGTGCTGCCAGAGTTCACGCTGAGGTTGCCGGCCTGTACCTGCCCGCCCGAGGCGATATTCAGCGTGGCGACGCCGTTGGGCAGCGTCACCAGGGAATCGGTGCTGGACACGACGGTCGGATCCACGGTGGTCAGCGTGCCGGTGCCGATGGACACCAGCGAGTGATTGGTGAAGCCGGCGACCGTCAATTGGGCACCGTTCTGGACCGAGAGGTTGGCGGTGTTGTAGCTGCCGGTGTAGGTGAAGTTGGAGATTTGCTGAAGAGCGTTCGCGCCGCCAGTACCGCCGGTGAAGCCGAGGTACGACGTTTGCAGGCCGACGTTGAGCGCCGGATTGGCGTTGGTGAAGGTCAAGGTCTGGGTCACGGCGGGCGAGAGGGGCACGGGAGGATTGGTGCCGGGCTGCACGGCGGT
>JBEKVL010000269.1:0-7995 GCA_049514055.1 Tepidisphaeraceae bacterium
ATTCTCGCGCAGCTTGTTCTCCACGTTATTTTCGGTGGCATCTTGATTGTTTTCTTCGTCTGCTTGAGAGGCTGCCGTTAACGATTGTTGTTATCGCAGGCGCCAGGCGTCCGCTGTGCTGGTCCACTGCCTATGAATGAGAAGACAACCAATTTGTCGCCTGTGGCTAAAGGGCTGTTGCTGGTGACCTGGTCCACCGAGTGCTTGGAGGCCGTTATGATGGAGGCCGTTATGATGGAGGCCGTTATGAGGTATAAATGATATCATGTACAGTATATTCTGGAGCGACAGCAGATCGTCATGTGCGCGCGATTTCGCCGGAGTGTAGTCTGATGCGCGTGTCGGCGTGTACCGCAAGCGCCGAGGACGGAAGGGAGAATCGCGGCGACGCTCACGTGGCGCGCTTCAAGGTGACGACAGGCAGATTCCGATGGCCACCGACGTAGTCAACCTCCAACTTCGGCCGCACGCCGGGTATGCCCTTGACCAGCGTCACCGGCTTGGCGTACGCGGAAGCCCGGAGCCAACGCGGGCGCGGCTCGAAACGCGGCCGACCATTGGCAGCTCTCTTTCGATGGTAGACCTCATCCGGGGTTTTGCCGCCCGGCGACATATGCGGCCGGTGTTCGTTGTACCATGCGGCCAGATGCCCGAGCGCCAGGCGGAACGTCTCGCGCCGCAACGGCACCATCAGGAACGGGCCGATGCCCTTCTTGAGCGTGAGGATCATCCGCTCGGTGATGGCGATGCTGCCATGCCGGCCGATGGCCCCGAACCGCGGATTTATGCCGTTGTCCCGACACCATTCCTTGAACCCGTCGCACCAGAACTGGCAGCCCTTGTCCCCTGTCCGGGCCAATTCGTTCAGAAGCCCCCCTGCATCACGGCCTTGAACGCCCAGAACGCCACGGGCACGGTGACGATGCTCACCAGCGTCGTGTAGAAGATGCACTGGGCCGCGAACGGGCCTTCGTGGGCGAAGCGTTCGGCCATGACGCTGCAACTGATGGCCACCGGCATCGTGCCGACCAGGAACATCACCATGACCAGCACACGATCCAGACGCAGGCCCAGGCGCAGGCTCAGCCACATCAGCGCGCCGACGACGGCGGGGGTCACGATGAGGCGGAGGATGCCCACGCCGATGACGGCCTTGCCCGGCCGGACGGCGGCGAAACTCAGGGAGCCGAGTTGCACGCCGATCACCACAAGCGACAGCGGAACGGTGAGGTCGCCGACCATCTTCAATGCCTTGAGCACACCGTTGCCGCCCACGGTGGCCCACATCGGCCAGCCGTGCATGAGCGGTCGCGGCAACAACAGGGCGGCGATGATGCCGACGACGGTGGCGATCAGGCCGGAATTGGTGACCAGGCCGATGAGCGCCTCGCGGCCGATCTTGCCGCCCTTGAGCACGGCGAGCGCGCCGGTCCAGAGGACGACCTGAGCGCCGGCGTTGCTGAGAAACAGAATCCGCACGCCGGCATCGTGATAGAGATCCTGCACGATCGGCAGAGGGAGGTAGATCCAGTTGCCGATGGCGACCACAAAGATGAACGTGGGCGCCTTGGAGCGGTCGCAGAACATCCGCCAGCCGGCCCAGCCGACGACGCCGCCGAGCGTGAGCACGATGCAGGACACCATGGCCGCCGGCCAGGCCGCGGCCAGGGCGGCGCGGTTCACGACACTGAGCATCTGTGTGAAGATCAGCGCCGGCAGGGCGACGTCGGTGGTGAACGCGGCCAGCACGCGGCCGACGGCCGTGTCGATGATGTTCCGCCGGCGGGCCATGTAGCCCACGAGCAGGACGAGGAACATGGCGAGGATGTTCTCGGCGACAACCCAGGTTTCGGTCATGGTGCTATTCGACAGGAGAGCACGGCTGTTGTCGAGCGGCGGCCCCCAGCCCCGGCGCGGGCTTGCCGTCCACGAGCCACAGGAACGCCAGCGACTGCCGGGCGCGGGGAACCAGGACGCACGTCAGCAGGCCGCGTACAACTTTGCGGCCCCAGAACACGCCAAGGCCCATCCCCAGCATGACGGCGACGAGACCGCCGGTGAGTCGCCAGATGGTGGTGTTGCCCATGAACGCGCGATCCTGGTTCTCCAGCCCGATCCAGCAGACGATACCCGCGGTCAGCGGCCCAACGACAAGCAGATTCCAGTACGAGTCCCGTCGCCAGTGCCAGAAGAACGTCGCGGCCAGCATCATGTAGAGGAAGCCGGCGATCATGCACACGGCGAACATGATTCCGGGCAGCCACCGCCACCAGAGTTGTTCCGCCAGCGAGGCTTGGGAATACCATTCCCTCGTCAGTACCCGTGTTGATTCTTCGACCACGGCGACGAAGCCATACTGGATGGCGCCGATGCCGAACGTGGTCATGACCACGCCGTATAACATGAACAGGACGTACCCGGCCATCAGCAACACGCCCACCCGCGCCGTCCACGGCGACTGCGCCGGCAGCGTCGTGTTCATGGCGTGGTATCGCCCGCACTCCGGGCAGCGGCAGATTGGAATCCCCAGGCGCTCATCCACATGCACCACCTGCATATAGAGGTTGTAGCCGCAGGTGCAAAACAGGTCCGTCTGGACGGACGACGCGCGATTGATTGGTTCGCCCATGGCAACAGTGTACCCCATCGCGGCGGAAATTGTGGTGCAGGCTTCCAACCTGCGGCAGGCTTGAAGCCTGCACCACTGCAATGGCACTTGAGCCGCGATGGAGTACCCCATCGCGGCCGCAGTATCGCCTGGCGCAAAAAGAACCGCCGGTCGAGGCCGGATGAACAACTATCCGGCACTCAGACCGGCTGGCTCACGAGGGTTCATCGCATGCACCTGCGGTGCACCCTCCAACAGGAGGAGGCGGGTTGAGCGGTTCCCTGATCTGTGGATCGAGGCGGGGTTCCTGTAATGTCCGCCGCGGCCGCGCTGTTCAGAGTCTACCACATGCCGCCAGGTCCGGCCGCGGATTTCCATGGGAACAGGGGCGTCGCGGACTGCTTATGCCGCCTGCACCGGTTATGACGGCGGGGAGCCCGCCGTGCGGGGCCGGGAAGGGCCTGCGGCGTTATCGGCCACTGGCACCGGGAGGTGCGATGGCGAGCCGCCCCGATTTCCGTTTATACCGGTTGTTGCCGCGACGCAACAATCACGTTCGGCCGGCGTACCTGTGTAGGTCAAACCAAAGGAGCCTCCCATGAGTCGGCAACTCATAGTGTCGCTGTTCTGCATCGTCGTTCTCTTCACTCTCCCGGCCCGGGGGGCCGACGGCGGATTCGCCGTGCAGGATACGGCCGGCGATCACGCCGACGTGCTGCTCGACGGCAAGATCGTCGCCCGCTACATGTATGCCTTCGACAAGTCGTCCAAGGAGCGGCTGACCGAAACCTTCAAACCGTACCTGCATGTGTTCGACGCCGAGGGCAAAGCTCCCATCACCAAGGGCCCCGGCGGGCTGTTCCCGCACCACCGCGGCATCTTCATCGGCTGGAACAAGATCTCCTTCAACGGCAAGACCTACGATCGCTGGCACATGCCCGACGGCCAGATCGTCCATCAGAAGTTCACCGAGAACAAAGCCGATGCGACGTCATGCACACTGACGGCCGTCAACAACTGGAATGACCCAGCCGGGAAACCGTTCCTGGAGGAACAGCGGACGATGGTCTTCCGCAAGGCCGCGGCGCCGGGGCGCATGACCATCGACTGCACCTTCAAGATCACGGCCATTGCCGGCGATGTGGTGCTCGACGGCGACCCGGAGCACGCGGGGATCCACTATCGCCCGGCCAACGAACTGAGCACCAAGGAGACGGTCTACTACTATCCGGTGGAACAGCCCGCCCCGCACAAGGACCTGGATTATCCGTGGGTTGGCATGACCTACACGCTCGCGGCCAAGCAGTACAGCATCGTCGAGGTGAACGACCCGGGAAACCCGAAGGGCACGAAGTGGTCGGCCTATCGCGATTACGGCCGGTTTGGCGCGTTCCCCAAGGCGGCGGTCAAGAAGGGTGAGACGCTGACGCTCAAGTATCGCTTCCTGATCGTCGATGGCGAGATGCCGTCGGCCGATGCGGTTCAGAAGGTGTGCAACGAGTTCACCGGCGCAACCGATCCGACGCCAAAGGTGACCAAACTCCTGTCCGAACAGCCCAAGCCCGCGGCCCCCAAGCCCGCGGCGCCGGCGAAGTAGGACAGATATTTGTTTGCCCAGACCATCCGCGGGCATCGGCAACGGCGCGGGCGTCTGGATCCCACGCCTTCGTTCATTTGTCCGCGGCCAGGAGTTGTTCAACAATCTGCGCGGCGTCTTCGACGAGTCGAGGGCAAAGGGTCTTGAACAGGCCGGATTCAGACGCCCGCCGGCGACCTTCGGGAGTGCTCAAGTCGCACCCGAGGAGGTCGCGGCAGGTGACCGAGCCGTGCTGTGCGCGGAAGCGTGAGAGAAACGCCTCCGCCAGGGCGTAAGCCTGATCTTTGGCGGCGGTGTCTTTGGCGTCTTTCGTCGAGTGTTTGAGGCCGATGACCATCAGGGCGCCGGTCACCGCACCACAGACGTTGCCTGTCCGGCCCATGCCGCCGCCGAACGCCTGGGCCACTTTGATGGCGGTTTCGCGCGGCAGGCCGAACGAACGTCCACAGCAGGCAAACACAGACTGGGCACAGTTGTAGCCCTCCAGAAACATCGTCGCGGCAGCTTGGGGATTGTCGCTCATGGCGATACTCCTTTCGACTCATGATTTGCCAGTCAGAGATCCGGGCAACGTCCGCACAAACGCGGCGATCTCGTCGCGCACGCGACGGTAGTGTTGCAGGGCTTCATCCTCGGTTCTGGCCGACCTGGCCAGCGTCGGCGGATCGTCGAAACCGGCATGGATCACTTTCGCCCTGGCGCCGAGCCAGAGCGGGCAGGATTCGTTGGCATGGCCGCAGACGGTGATCACGTAGTCCAGCGGCACATCCGCCAGTTCGCTCACGTTCTTCGAACGGTGGCCGGAGATATCCACGCCGGCCTCGGCCATGACCTTCACGGCATTGGGGTTCAGGCCGTGCGTCTCGATCCCGGCGGAACAGGCATCGATCAGATCGCCCCTGAGCGCGCGGGCCCAGCCCTCGGCCATCTGGCTGCGGCAGGAGTTGCCCGTGCAGAGAAAGAGCACCCTTACCCTGGGTTTCACCGGTAGCATGCGGCCACCTCCTCCACGTCCTTCTTGCGCACACAGCAGAGTTTCTTCGCGTCCGCCTGCAAAGACGGTTCTCCCTCGATCGAGTCGAGCGTCCAGCGTAGTGCCCGGCGTACGGCCGGCGAGGCGTTCCGGGACACCGACACCACGATCCATTCGCCGACGATGGCATCGCACTTGAACGTGTCGGCCGCCGTCCACTGTCGTTTGTCGTTACTCGTTTCGGCGGCCACGCTTTCGGCCGAGAAATCGTTGTCGCGGTGGAAGATGAGCAGTTGGGCCGTCTTGATTTCCTGGACGGCCCGCAGGTCGGCAATGATGGCCACGTCGCCGTCGTACTGCACACTGTCGGTCACGGCTGATCCGAACACGCCGTCGTTCAGTTTCGACGGCGGGTCGGTGTCCCTGTGCCTGGCGGCCGATGCCAGGCTGGCCGCGACCGGAACCTGCCGCGACGATTCGACAACCACCGGCCCCGCGAGGACTGTGGCGGACAACACCACGCAAAGGAGAAGTGCAAGTGACACGAAAGTGCATTGGCGGTTCATGCGGCTCCTTCTTTACCTGCTTATCGAGAGTACCTTCGACCCGGGCTCCTTCGTCCGGCGGTGCAAGGAACTGCGCTTTGAGGTGCAGATCCTGCGCTAAGGCGGTCACCCGCCGCGCGAGTGATTTGACAGCACATAACCCAGCTTACGCAGAGCCCGGTGGAACAACGCCTCGTCCTTCGCAGGCACCACCAGCGTGTCACTACCCGCCAGCGAGCACGCCTTGCCCGCGGCCGAATCATTGGCGATCAGTGCCGCCAGGGCGGCATCGGTGCAGCGGATCAGCCGCGCCGGACCCAGGTCGCGCAGCGCCACAGAGCGGCTCTCGGCATCGCTGAAGAACCGGGCGACCGGTTGCGGGAGCGATGTGCCGCTGGACGCTTCGAGAAACGCGACGACCTCATGCACTTGCCGCCCTTCGGCCACGGCACACAGGATGCGGTCGCGGTCCAGACGCCACACGTGGTCGCCCGTCTGCCCGGCAAAGGCATCCAGCAGCAGGCGGTCTGCCGGCGGCAACTGTCCGGTGGCCACCACATCCAGATTCGGCAGGACATCCAGTACCTTGCGAACGTCGAGCGGCGGGGCCGAGTACGTCTCGCTGAGACCCAGGCAGTAGGCCCCCAGGGCGTTCAGGCGGATGTGCTGCAAACCGTCGTAGCGGCTGAAAAAGCCAAGATCGTCCGTGCCCCACATGCCGCCGTAATTGCTCCGCGCTCCGGCCGGCGGGATGAACGCAATGTCGATCAGCCCGAGGGTCGCCGTGTATTCCATCAGCATGCAGAGCAGGTAACGAAGTTGGAGAATATCCCATCCGCCGTAACCGTCGTAGCCCAGAGCGCCGTATCGCTGCTCGCCGATGTAGAGCGACCAGCCATTATCGGTCACTTCAAAATCATGGCCGGCCGCGCGCATGTAGCGGGAGAACTCGTCCACCTCGATCCACTGCCCGACGGGGCATTCGCTCAATGCGGCGACGATCTCGTCGCGACGCCCGCCAGGGTCGGTCAGATGCCGCCGCCCCTTGCCGGTCTGGCCGCGGATGACCTCGATTCGCCGCAACTCGTCCAGCACGTCGCTGAACACCCAATCATCCCAGAGCGCACGCGATGTTTCGTGCGGCGGAGCCGTGAGTGCGGCCTGTCCGGCCTTGGTCAGCTCCAGCCGCTGGCCGCGGATCTGTGCAAGTTTGCCCGCCTGCAGCAGCATCGGCCAGGCGAAGGCGCGCATGGCGCCGGGTTTCTTTTCGATCTCCCACGATTTCTTCCCCTTGTCGCTTTCGGGATCTTCATCCACGTAGAAGTCGCCGCCCTCGAGCACCTGGGTGATCTGCCGCAGCGCGCCCGGCGTCGGCCAGCGATTCTTGTCGGTGATTGGGACTTTGCCCGAATCGACCAGCCGCAGCACCGCGCGCAGGTCGTGCAGGGCGGCCCGCTCCATGTCGCGCCGGACCATCGGCGCCGGCTCGGTCCCCTTGTCGTACGTCTTGGTCTTTTCGTTCCAGGAGTCAAACGGCAGGTCCACATGATCGGGCGGCGACTCCACCGTCTTGACCTTTGCCGCCGCCGGTTCGGGCACGAACTGGCGCAGCCGCGTCCGCAGATCGGGCGGAATCACATCATTCGGCATGAGCAGGTCCATCAGGCTGGCGGAGCGGCGCCGGCCGTAGGAACTGCCCCGATCCGCCTCTTGCGCCGCATCGGGTTTGTCAGAGGGCAACCGGCCGTATTTCGCCTTGAAACGTTCCGTGTCGAAACGCCCGTCGTTCGACCAGACCGCCTCCGACAGAGCAACCCGCTGAAGTTCGTTCAACTTCGCGCACGTAGCCTTCAGCCCGTCCCCTTCGAGCAGGCTCAGCAACCGGGCCACCATCTCCTCCTTGCGGGTCGGTGGCTTGCCCTCGCAGAAGTCCCGCACCAGTGGAGTCAGACTATCGTTGTTGTGGTCCAGCAGCACGTCCCGGATCGTGGTGGGCCGCTCGGTTTCGTTTCGGTAATAAGGCATGATTGTACCCTTCCTGTCTTGACGGACTTAGATTTCCCCCGCATCCACAATACGATACTCGTATCCCTGCTCACAGAGAAAGAGCTGCCGCTTCATCGCATAGTCCTGCTCGACGGTGTCGCGCGAAACCAGCGTGTAGAAATGGGCCTGGTTCTCGCCGCTCTTGGGACGCAGAATCCGGCCCAGCCGCTGGGCCTCCTCCTGCCGCGACCCGAAGGTTCCGGAAACCTGTATGGCCAGCGATGCA
>JBEKVL010000270.1:0-7969 GCA_049514055.1 Tepidisphaeraceae bacterium
AGTCGTACATGAGAGCCCTCGCGGAAACCTGCATCAAACGCCCCGTGTTCGCGGCCATGCTCGTGGGCGCGATGGTCGTCGTTGGTCTGACGGCGTATCAGCGGCTGGGCGTGGACCGTCTGCCATCTGTCGATGTCCCCAACGTCACCATCAGCATCACTCTCCAGGGCGCCTCGCCGGAAGAAATGGAGCAGGAAATCGTCCAGCGCGTCGAGAACGCCGTCAACACCGTCGAGGGCATCGACGAACTCCGCTCCGTCTCCGGCATGGGCCAGTGCTGGGTTTCGGCCACCTTCAACCTCAATCGCAATATCGACGCCGCGACCCAGGATATCCGCGACCGCGTCTCCAACGTCATGCGCTACCTGCCGGAAGACACCGACCCCCCGGTCATCACCAAGGTCAACAACGACGACCAGCCCGTGCTCGTCGTCGCCATGTCCGGCGACCGCCCGCTCCGCGAACTGACCGAACTGGCCGACAAGGTCATCCGCCCGCAACTCGAACGCGCTCCCGGCGTCGGCCGGGCCTACATCAGCGGCGGAATCCAGCGGGCCATCAACATCTGGGTTGACGGTGAACAACTGGCGGCCTACCAGATCCCCGTCACCGCCGTGCGCGATGCCGTCACCCGCCAGAACCTCGACGTGGCCGGCGGCAACGTCACGGGCACTGTCCAGGAGCAGGTGCTGCGCACCGCCGGCAAGTTCGAGGACGCCGGGCAGTTCAACGAACTCGTCGTCACCACGATCAACGGCGTGCCCATCCGCATCAAGGACATCGGCCGGGCCGAGGACGGAACCAAGGAACAACGGTCCATCACGCGGCTCAACGGCCGGCCGACAGTCACACTCAACATCCAGCGGCAGTCGCGTTCCGAAACCAACACCATCCAGGTCATCGAGGGCGCCAAGGCCGCCTTGCGGCAGACCGAGAAACTGCTTCCACCGGACGTGCGGCTGGAGGTCGTGCGCGACCAGTCGAAATACATCTACGCCGCCCTGCACGAAATCAACACGCACCTGATTCTCGGCGCCATCCTCGCCAGCCTGGTCGTCTTCGCCTTCATGCGGAGCTGGCGGTCGACGATCATCGCGGCCGTGGCCATCCCCACCTCCATCGTCGCCACCTTCGGCGTCATGTGGGCCATGAACTTCACGCTCAACAGCGTGACCATGCTGGCTTTGGTGCTGATGGTCGGCGTGGTCATCGACGACGCCATCGTCGTCCTCGAGAACATCTTCCGCTTCATCGAAGAAAAGCACATGAGCCCGATGGACGCCGCCCGCGCCGCCACCGCCGAGATCGCCCTCGCGGTGCTGGCCACCACGCTCAGCCTGGTGGTGATCTTCGTCCCCGTCGCGTTCATGTCCAGCGTCATGGGCCGGCTGCTGTTCCAGTTCGGCATCACGGCGGCCGTCGCCGTCATGGTGTCGATGCTCGTCTCCTTCACGCTCACCCCGATGATGAGTTCCCGGCTGATCCACGTGCGCGACCACCACAAGGCCGGGGCCGACCAGGCCGCCCGCTCGCGACGCGGCTTCTACGGCGTGATCGACCGCATCTACACCTGGTGCCTGACGCTCACCCTCCGCCACCGCTTCGCCTCGGCCGTCGCCGCCGTCGCCATCATGGCCTGCTCCGTGCCGCTCTACGAGCGGACGAAACAGGAACTGCTGCCCACCGACATCGACGAAGCGGAGTTCTTCGTTCAGATCTTCGGCCCGGAGGGAACCAGCATCGCCTCCATGGACGCGGCCGTCCGGCAGATCGACACCGAGATTCGCAACGTGCGCGGCGTCCGCGCCACGCTCTGCACCAGCGGCGCGGGCTTTCTCGGCGCCGTCAACAACGGCGGAATCACGGTGAAAATCGCGCCCCACGCCGAACGCACGGTCACGCCCGAGCGGCTCTGGAAAGGGCTCCTGGCCGGCGACGTCGGCGCGGCCTTGCGCAACAACTACACGCAGACCGACGTCATGCAGGACATCCGCCGCCTGCTGGCCAAATACAAGGATCTCCGTTGCCAGGTCCGCAATTACGTCGCCTTCAACACCGGCGGCAGCGGCTACGACATCGACTTCGCCATCCGCGGAGCAGACCTGCGCAAACTCAATGACCTGGCCGAGGAACTGCGGCTCAAGGCCATGAACCTCCCCGGCATCCTCGCCCCCGACACCACGCTCAAGCTCGACAAGCCGGAACTGCTCGTGCATCCCGACCGCCAGCGGGCCGCCGACCTGGGCGTGGACATGCGCGACATCGGCATCGCCCTGCGGCTCATGGTCGGCGGCGAAACGGAGATCTCCCATTTCCGCGACACCACCATCAACGAGGACTACGACGTCGACCTCCGCCTTCAGGCGAAGGGCCGCGCCGAACCCGGAGACATCAGCCAGCTCTACCTCCCGCGTCACGGCGGGGGCCTGGTGCGCCTCGACAACGTCGCCAGCCTCGAGCGCACCATGATGCCCTCGCGCATCGACCGCCTGGACCGTGTCCGCACCGCCAACGTCCGCGCCATCGTCGGCCCGGGCTACGCCCTCGGCGACCGCCTCGCCGCCCTCTCGGCCGCCGCCGCCGAACTGAACATCCCTCCCGGCTACACCACCAAGATCAGCGGCCGCGGCAAAGACCTCGAACGCACCTTCAAGGAATTCTTCGTCGCCTTTACGCTTTCGATCATCTTCATGTACATGATCCTGGCGGCCAACTACGAGTCGCTCGTCCACCCCTTCACCATCCTCCTCTCGCTGCCGCTGTGTCTGCCTTTCGCCCTGCTCTCGATGCACTGGATGGGCGGCGCGCTCAATCTCTACTCGGCCCTGGGAATCCTCGTGCTCTTCGGCGTCATCAAGAAGAACGCCATCCTGCAAATCGACCACATGAACCAGCTTCGCGACAGGGGCATGTCGCGCTGGGACGCCGTCATCCAGGGCAACCGTGAACGCCTCCGCCCCATCCTGATGACCACCCTCGCCCTGGTCGCCGGAATGTTGCCGCTCGCCCTGGGCAGCGGCCCCGGCGCCGAGGAACGCCGCGCCGTCGCCATCGTCGTCATCGGCGGCCAGAGCCTCTCCCTCCTGCTGACGCTCCTGCTCACCCCCGTCGTCTACACCTATCTCGACGACTTCGGCGCCCTCTGGCGCCGCCGGCATCCGCAGCACGAGAGCGAACCGGCCGGGCGCATTTCCGAACCGGATGCCAGCGCGAATTGATGCAGCCTATATGCTCCACGGCTCCCGCATCGCCCGCGACAGATACCGGTTGGCGATCGCGTCGTCCGCAAACTGCTCCTTCTCCGGATTCCACCGCAACTTCCGCCCGGTCCACATGGCGATGTTGGCGATGTGCATCACCGAAAAACAACGGTGGCCGATCTCCACGGGAAAGTACGGATCGCGCCGCGTCTTCACGCAATCGAGGAAGTTGCGGTGTTCGCCGGCCGGCTGGATGAACAGGTTCAGTTCGGACGCGCCGATCTTCGAGTTGAGAATCTCCTTGCTGCTGGCCTCGACCTGCCCCAGCCAGCCGTTGTTCCCGACCCAGCCGTCGGTCCCCTCGAAACGCAGCCGCACACCATGGCTGTCGGCCAGCATCTCCACGCCATTGGCGTACTTGTACTTGATCTCGAACTCGTAGAACGTGTCGTAGAGGCCGCCCTGGTGGCGTTTGCCCGTGCCTTCGACTTCCACCGGACCCGTGTGCTCGGTATCGGCCGTCCACTGCGCGGTGTCGAACAGGTGGGCGCCCCAGTCGGTCAGCATGCCGCCGGAATAATCGGTCACCCAGCGGAAATTGAAGTGGATGCGATCCGCACAATACGGCGCCACCGGCGCCTGGCCCAGCCACATGTCATAGTCGAATCCCGGCGGCACAGGTTGCGGTGTCGGGTTGCCCGGGCCTCCAGGTCCGCTCGGCAGGCCGACGTGGACCCGCTGCAGTTTGCCGATCCGGCCGTTCCGCACCAGCTCGGCCAGGCGATGGTGGCAGAACATGGCCCGGTCCTCCGTGGACCACTGGAATACCGCGCCGTAACGGCGAACTGTCTCGGACAGAACCTGCCCTTCGCGAATGGTCAGCGTGGGCTTTTCGCAGATGACATCCTTGCCAAGTTTGAGGGCGGCGATCGAGATGGGCGCATGCCAGTGATCGGGGGTCGAGATCATCACGCCGTCAATGTCGGCGCGGGCCAGCACCTCGCGGAAATCCTTGTAGGTGTCGCACCCCTTGTACGCCCCGCTGCGCATGCGGTCGGCGTAGTGGTCCTCGGCCACTTTCTTGCCCGAAGCCAGGCGGATGGGATCGACATCACACACAGCCAGTACCTGCGCGTCGCCCTGGGCGAGGAACGCCCGCGTGTTCTTGCCCAGCCCCTCGCCGCCCAGGCCGATGCAGCCCATGGTGATCCGCTCACTGGGAGAGGGCCTTCCATCGGCCCCCAATGCCGCGGCCGGTATCACCATTGGAGCGGCCAGAACGGCTGTCGTGGCTTTGAGAACGTTACGTCGGGAGAGGCTGCTTTTACGCGTCATGAGGCACCTGTTCGCGAAAGAGAGGCGTGCTGCCGGCACCACGGTCTAACGGCTTGTCGCGAAATCTAGCACATTCCCGCGATTTTGCGAAGGGCGGCCATCGTTTGTGGCACGGCCCGCGGATGCCATTTCGGGCCTCCGGAAGGCCTTTTCCCGCAGTGCCGGACGCCGGTATAGCGCCATCTCCGGGAAAAATGGGCTTTTTATGCCGAATGATGCGCCAAATAGCTTGTATTTGGCCTTTCCCAGCGTATGATGTTGCGGTCACGAACGGATTCGACAGTTCAACTCGAAAGGACTCTCACATGGCCGCAAAAGCTGCAACCAAGAGTGAAATTCTCGCCGGCATCGCCGCAACAACTCAACTTTCACGCAAGCAGGTCGCCTCGGTGTTCGATGCGCTCTCCGAGGTCATCAAGAGCAACGTGGGTAAGAAGGGACCGGGCCTCTTCGTCGTGCCCGGGCTGATGAAGATCATCGTGATCCAGAAGCCTGCCACCAAGGCTCACAAGGGGATCAACCCCTTCACCAAGCAGGAACAGATGTTCAAAGCCAAGCCCGCTCGCAAGGTTATCAAGATTCGTGCCCTAAAGGCGCTCAAAGACATGGTGAAGTAAACCGTCTGCCCGTTGGGTTCGTGACGACAGACCAACCCCTGGCACCGGAGTGCCAGGGGTTCTGTTTGCCGGCGGCCGCACCGAGTAGCCCGTCAACCGTCCACCGATCACTGACCTTAGTTGACCGATCACCGGCGACTGCCCCCCGAACACAGGCTTTTTTCCGCAACTGCGGGTACACTACGGTGCAAGGAGAATCAGACATGCCCAATCTTGCCAGCGTTCTGAACGAACAGATCCGTCGTCTTTCACGTCGCGAAATCAAGGCCCAGACCCGAAGCACACGCCGCCTCACGGCCCACTACCGCCGCGATATCGCCGCTCTCAAACGCCAGGTCGCCGGCCTGCTAAAGGCCGTTTCCTTCCTCGAACGTCAGGAGAAGAAGCGCGTCGCCGGGCGGCCCGTGCCACAGGAGCCCGGCGACATCCGCTTCCGCGCCGACGGCCTGAGAACACACCGGGCCAAGCTGGGCCTGTCAGCCAGAGACTATGGACAGCTTGTCGGCGTGGCCGGGCTGACGATCTATTCCTGGGAGTCGGGCAAATCCCGGCCGCGCAAGGCGCAGGTGGCCAAACTCGTGGCGGTGCGGGGCATCGGCAAGCGGGAAGCCCTGAAGCGACTGGAACTGCTGGGCGTCTCGACAGAGTCGCAACGCGGGAAATACACCCAGACCGCCGAAGAGTTCATCGCCTCCCTGGTAAAGAGCCGCAAGGCCATCCGCAGTGCCGAGATCAACCGAGCCTGGAAGACAGCGGGCCGATCCGGTAAGGCGGACAATACCCTGAGCCTGATGGTCAAGGCGGGGAAACTGCAGCGGACGAAACTGCGCGGCGAACGCGGGAGCCTGTACCGCGTGGGCTGACGTCTCGTAGTGCCGTCTTCAGGTGATGCGCCCGGTGAACAGTACGACAGACATGCGTGTCTGTCGCGGAAACTCGGCCATTTCCCTGCGCGGGCAGACATTGTCCGTCGGCTCGCCAGTTGCCGCCTTGCCAACGGCTCGCAGTTCTTCATCACCCACAAGCCCACCGCCTGGCTTCAGGGCAAACACACCATCTTCGGCCAGATCCACGACAAGGCCTCGCAGGACGTCGTCAACACCATCGAGAAAGGCGACGTGATCAAGACAATCACAATCCAGGAGAAGCCGGAGTAGTGGCACACGAGGAGCGGCACGCCCATGCGTGTGCCATCCGCCTCCGCACCGCCCCACCCGGAGTAGAATTCGTAGACCTCGACATCACACTCGACGGCCGCCGCCTGGGCGAGTTGTTCGACTGCGTTGTCGAGGTGAAATCCGGCCAATGATCCCATGATTCCCCCGCCCCAACGGGGCAATTCCAAGGCAGCCCAGGGCACCGCCCTGGCTTCATGGGTATCCCGCCAATGCCGAGCCCTGTAGGGGCGACACACGTTAGCCCATGGCGCAAGCCATGGGTGGCAATATTTGTAGTCACCCAAGCCCCGGAGGGGCGACAGGAGCATCCCCCAACCCCACGCCCCCGCCCCTTGCCCAACCCTGCCCGGCGAATCCGCCTTACGACGCCACGGCGACACTTTGCGAGTGCGGCGGTCACGACGCCGCTTTGGCATCGTCGTCACAACCGCCATCGACCGACCGTGGCCGCCGCGCCGGCGCGGACGTGAATCCGTAGCCGCGATGGCGTGAAACCGCGAAGGAAGACCGAAAGGAAAACGGGAGCAGACAATGGAATTGCCCGTTTCTGATTTCTGAACCACGCAGGACCGCCAGGAACCACGAAGAGATCAACCGCAGATAACCCGGACGACGCGGATGAAGGAAGATGATAACTATAGTCGGTAGTCAGCAGTGAATTCAACCCGCACGTTTCTTCGCCGCCCGCTTCATGGCCGCGTCCAGCTTCTCGACGATTCGCCGGGTTGGCGAAACCTTACACGTCTCGATCCGGCTGATGGTTTCCTGCCGAACCTTGGACAGTGTGGCCAAGTCCTGCTGGCTCAGACCCAGCCGGCGGCGCTCCTGGATGATGCCGCGGGCGATGGTGGCCCTCGCGTAAGCGACGGCGTCCACGCTGCCATCGACGTCCGGCTCGGGAAGCGGGGGGAGTTCATCGGACTCGATATGGCCGCTGGTGATGCGGTCCCAGTCGGACTTGGGAACCACCACGTAATCGCGCCCCTCGAGTTTCAAAAGCTGCGTGGTCATGGTTGCCTCATTCGTAAAACCCGTCCCGGTGGCCGATCTTCTCGATCATCACCACGTCGCCGGACACGCGGAACTGAACGCGGTAGTCGCCAGTGCGGACGCGATACTGGCCGGCCAGCCCGTGCTTGAGCGGTTTGGCGCCGCTGACCGCCGGCCAGCGTGAAAGCCGGACCAGCACTTCCTCGACGCGGCGTGAATGACCGGCGGCAGCCCGTTGAACTGCTCCGTCGCCTCGGCCGACATCATCACGGTTGCCATGATTTCATTATGACGAATAAAGGCATGGAGTCAAACAATAAATCCGCCCGGCCCCGGAGGCCTTGCGGCTTCACGTTCTCACGTCGGTAGTGAATCCAACTACCCACTATCGACTATCCACTACCCACTACGCACACAATTCCTGTTTGGTTACGGCTATCGGTTGCGGTGAGTCAAAGCGGAACCGGGGTCGATTTCCGGGGTGTTGACGGGCGGAGAATCCTGTGGAACGAATCCTCAACCATTTGAATTTCCCTTGAGCGTGCGCGTTGGGCGAGCGGGGAAAGCTATGGCGGCAAAGCATGGATTGCGGTATCTTTCGGGTCATGCAGGAGGTCGCACTGTGAGCAGCATGAAATCACTTGAAAAG
>JBEKVL010000271.1:0-7964 GCA_049514055.1 Tepidisphaeraceae bacterium
TTCTATGTCGACGATGGCGTTGTCGAGATCACCACGCGCGAAATCGCTGATGCCCAGATGTACACGGTGGTCTATCCGGTGCAGGATTTGCTCTTTGAACCGCCGCTGTTCACGGACCCGCCGGACTTTGCGCTTAGTGCCAACGGAATCGGCGGTGCCAACCGCGTGCGTGCCGGCGGCGCGGCCGCAGGCCAGGCCAAGGACAGGGATGCCAAGGCCGAGGAATTGATCGCGCTCATCACCGAAACCGTCTTCCCGGACTGCTGGGTCCAGAATGGCGGCAAGGCTTCAATCAAGTTCTTCTCGGGCAATCTGATCATCACGGCATCGCGGTCGGTGCATGAAGCCATTGGTGGCATTGTGGATTGACGTTCGCCGGACTTGGCACGGGCTTACGCCATGGGCTTCAACCACCTCGTCGAACTGGCGACGCTGACCTCGGAGACGGTGAACCACAAACAAGCCGAAATGAATCCGAAAAAGTGCCAGCCCATGCCAGCATAGGTGCATCCAGGAGCGCTGGCGCAATCGTGATTTGAAGCGGGAAACCCAGGAGAAGGCGGGGAAGCGGGGCGAGAGGGCCCGGCACTTCGCGATGCCGTCCAATGCGGTCAGGATCGAGACGCGCACGCTGGAATACTGGAATACCTGGGGAAAGCGCGACATGGGGAAAGCGCGAGAGCTTGCGGACCCTGAAGGCCGAGATTCTAATGGCGGCTGGCAACGGGCGGTGTCGGCGAGTAACCACCATCACTCGGCGGACGCCGGAACATTCGTCCTTGACGCCAAACGAAAGGATCCAGGATGGCCACCACCACTCAGATCGGCGAACTGCTCGGAAAAGACGCGGATGCGCTGTTGCGCTACCAGGCAAAGGGGTTCGGCAAAGGCAGCCTGCACTTGCCCGGGCCGGACTTTGTCGATCGGATGCTCTCGACCGCGGATCGACCGCCGCAGGTGATGCGGAATTTCCAGTCGCTGCTCGATCACGGCCGACTCGCCGGAACCGGATACGTCTCGATCCTGCCCGTCGATCAGGGCATCGAACACTCCGCCGGCGCAAGCTTCGCGAAGAACCCCATTTACTTCGATGGCGAGAACATCGTCCGCCTGGCGATTGAAGGCGGCTGCAACGCCGTCGCCTCGACGCTCGGCGTGCTCGGGTCGGTCGCTCGCAAATACGCGCACAAGATCCCGTTCCTGGTGAAGCTCAACCACAACGAGTTCCTCACCTTCCCGAACAAGTACGACCAGATCATGTTTGCATCAGTCAAGCAAGCGTATGACATGGGCGCGACCGCCGTCGGCGCGACGATCTATTTCGGGTCCGATGAATCAGGCCGGCAGATTCAGGAAGTGAGCCGGGCATTCGCGTGTGCCCATGAACTGGGCCTGGTGACGGTGCTCTGGTGCTACCTGCGGAACCCTGCCTTCAAGACGGCGGAAAAGGACTATCACGTCGCCGCCGACCTGTCGGGCCAGGCGAATCACCTGGGTGTGACCATCGAGGCCGACATCATCAAACAGAAGCTGCCGGAGAACAACGGCGGCTATAACGCACTGAAGTTCGGCAAGACCGACAAGCGCGTCTACAGCGAACTCACCCCCGGCGATCATCCCATCGAACTGTGCCGGTATCAGGTTGCCAACTGCTACATGGGCCGGTCGCCGCTGATCAACTCCGGCGGCGCGTCGGGCGATAACGACTTTGCCGATGCCGCCAGAACGGCCGTAATCAACAAACGCGCCGGTGGCATGGGGCTCATTTCCGGCCGCAAAGCGTTCCAGCGCCCCATGGCAGACGGGATCAAGCTGCTCAATCTGATTCAGGATGTGTATCTGGACAAGAGCATCACGATCGCATGATGCGTGAATCTTATGGCTGAAGACACGCAAACCAGGCGACAAGAAGGCTACTACATGATGCTACGCTGATCTTCAATCACGCCGCCCATGCGGCGCGGGACAGACAATTTTCCGATGTCGGGACGCCAGGCTGGTTGCCGGCTGGTGGGTGACAACGATCGGCAGGCCCGGGCGCTCGTTCGGGGTCGCCCCGAGCGATTGGAGAATTCTCGACAGGAGCCTGATTCAGGGGCATCTGTCAATCCACGAAGCCGCCAATGGCCTCATGAACCGACCGCGACGCCGTAATGATCAGATTGCCGGAGAAGAACTTGATGGAAGCTTTGCCGCCGTTCTGAACCCAGCAATCCGGGAAGACGGTTTCCGTGATCAGCGTGATCAGCTCCTGGGCCTTGGCGTCCTTGTCCTTGGCCTGGCCCGCGGCCCCGCCGGCACCGCTGCTGGCGCCGCCAAAGCCCGAACCACCGCCGCCACGGCTGCTGCCGCCGCCACGGCTGCCGCCGCCACCGCCACCACCACCACCGCCGCCACCACCACCGCGGCCCGATCCATTTGAAGACACCGCAAAATCCGGCGGCGCCGTGAACTGCGGTGGTTCAAACAGCAGATCCTGCACTGGATAGACCACCGTGAACATCTGCGCATCGGAGATCTCGCGCGTGGTGATCTCGACCACGCCCTCGTCGACATAGAACGTCAACGCCGCCCCGCCGGACGCTTCGTTCAGCACCAGCGTCAGCACCTTCCGCACCGACACGTCCCGCAGTTTGACGTTGATCGGCGTGTCGCCGGCCACACCGGCGGCCTCGACGGCCTTCCAGTTCACATGGATGTTCAACCCCGAGACATCCCGCAGAAAGTCAATCGCATCCTTGAGCGTAACCCCCGTGAAATTAATCTGGGGCACGTTCCGACCCATCGACGCTTTCGTCTGCGCGCTCGCGCCGTCTGCCCACGCAAATGGCGACAGCAAGAGCAGACCACTAAGGGCCAATCCGCAAATCAACTTGGGCGACATGGTGTAACCTCCTGTGGTGTGAATTCCATTACGGAAACCCGACACCCGCTGCAAAAGGAGGCCGATCGCTTCACACGCCGGTCAGCCAACCTTCTGCGATTCGCCGGCCGGCTGAGCGGCCTCGACCGGCTTGCCGGTGTAGGGATCAAACTTATATGCCGGCGCAACCTGCTTCTGCTGCGCCGCATAGGGATCGGGGTGCGGCAGAGTCGCGCGCGGAATATCAGTATCCACCTGCTCGATCTCTCCTTCGACACCCTTCAGGCCTTTCTTGAATTCAACGATCCCCTTGCCGAGACTGCGCCCCACCTCCGGCAACTTCTTGCCGAATAGCAGTAGACCGATCAGTGCGATGACGACCCACTGACCGCCGCTGGGGAGAAATGCCAGAATCAGACCTTGCATGATGATCCTTTCAACTCTAGAACGAACGAACCGGATTCCTATTATATACGGTCGAGCCGGAAAAAGGTTAATATTTTCTTGAACGAAGTATTGCCAGCAGACGTTCCGTGTCCGGCGGCAGTCTCGCTTTCAGCCGAATCGGTTCGCGTGTTCACGTACCAGTCCGGGCGATTCCCTCCGCGTGAAGGGGATGCCGCTCGAACCGGCGGTCGCCGGATACCAGTATCCGCACGCGGTGTATCATGTCCTCCACCAGCAACCTGCCACGACCAGCGATACACACGTAAGTTGTTTATAATACGTGTCTTAAGCAATATTCGGGCCGGCACAAACCGATCCGGGACCAGCGGGCGTCCCTGATCTCTATCGTGGATCGCATCCGTTATTGTGGTTTATTGTTATCGGTCGGGGGCTGGGGCGCTGACGTTTCAGGGCCAACGTCCGGTTGGATCGGTGCCGTCGGTTCGGGATGAGCCTCGGCCACCGGCGGCGCGGGGGGCACAATCTGCGCAGATTCGGTGGTGGCCGCCGACGTGTCCGCTGGAGGTGCGGCGTCTGCGTGGGGCGGTTCGGGGGTTGTGGCAGGTTGCGGTGCGTGCGGTGCCGCCTGCGCGGATGCCTGGTGTGCCCGGGCAGCGGCACGTTTCTCTCGCTCGATCCGGGCCTGTTCACGTTCGCTTGCTTCCTCGGCCTTTTCGGCAAGGCGGGCATGCCGCTCGCTACGGATGGCGAGATAGATGCCGAGTTCGTAAAGGAAGACCATCGGGATCATCAACGCAATCATGCCGGTGACAACGTCCGGAACGATCACCGCGCAGAGAATCGAGATCAGAAAATAGACGACGCGCCGGCCTTTCTTGAGTGTCGCGATCTCGACCAGCCCCATGCGCGCGATCGCCATCACCACCAGCGGCAACTGGAACGACACCCCGAACAGCACCAGCAGGATCAGCACCAGGTTGATGTAGGCCCGCAGGTCAATCAGCGGCGAGAGCAGGTTGTCGGAGCCGAACTGCAGAACGCGGATTTCATGGTTGACGAAGAACTTGAGCTTGTGGTCGTAGCTGTTGTACCAGAGCTGCCCCGCGAGGGGCTCGGCGGGATCGCCGTACAGCGTGGGCGCGATCATCACCTGCTGCGTCGTCGGTTGGGTTGTCGGTGTTTGGAGCCGGATGGGCTGGATGCCGACCGTGAAATGGATCAGAAACTTGACCGTGATGGGCAGGACGACAAGGTACAGGAACAACATGCCGGAAATCAGCAGGATCAGGCTGAAGGGCATGTACTTGGTGACGTACTTGCGTTCCTTCGGGTAGAGCCCGGCCGCGATGAACTGCCAGAGCTGGTAGAGCGCAAACGGCGCCGCGAACGCTCCGGCCACGATCAGGCTGACGTTCATGTAGACCGAAAAAGAGTCCGTCAGCCCCGTGGTGATGAGTTGCGGAGGCAGATTGTATTTCTGAAGCCCATCGGTGAGAGGTTTGCAGAAGAGTGCCATGACCCGGTCGCCGAACCAGAGGCACAACCCGGCGGCCACGATGAAGAAATAGATCCCCTTGAGCAGCCGGGATCGAAGTTCCTCAAGGTGGTCGCCGAGGCTCATCCGGAATTCTTCCGGGTCGAAGGCCTCATCGCTGACTGGCGTTTTCCGGCTTCTCTCTGATGTCATATTGTTGGGATTGTAAGAGAAAGGTGCCGCAGGTCCACTGATCGCTGCCGGGAAGAAATGCCGGAATCGGCACTTCGATGATGACTCTTGTAATTCGCCTTGATCCGACCAAACCGGACATCGATCCAAGTCCCATCCGGAGATAGGCTAATGCTCTCTCGAACGAAGTATTTCCAGCAACCGCTCCATGTCCGGCGGCAGCGGTGCCCTAAGTGTCATCGGCTCCAGCGTGCCCGGATGTGTAAACGTGATCTCCGCCGCATGCAGCGCCTGCCGCTCCAACCGGAAATCACCACATTCGAATATCCGCCCGCCATACATCGTGTCCCCCACCAGCGGACATCCCCTGGCCGCCAGATGCACACGCAACTGATGCGTACGGCCGGTCTTGGGAAGAAGCCGCACCAGCGAAAACCGGCCCGGCGGCAACGGATGCCTCTGGTCCTTCTCGTGTGTCGAATCCACCAGGGCAGCCTCCGCCGGACTCTCGAATGCCTCCTCCACATGATAGATCGTCACCGCCGGCCGCCCGCCGTTGGCTTCCTTGCGGATCGCCTGCCGCTCCCGCACATACCGGTCCCGGCCGATCGGCAAATCAATCACGTCCGACATCAATTCCGGCACGCCATGACAGACCGCCACATACGTCTTCTGGATCGTCCGCTTCTCAAACTGCCGGGCGATCCGCCAGTGCGCCTCGTCGCTCTTGGCCACCAGCATGATCCCCGTGGTGTTGCGATCCAGCCGATGCAGAATCCCCGGCCGCCAGTTGCCGTTCACCCCGCTCCATTTCGCCCCATAAAACACCAGCCCGTTCACCAGCGTGCCCGTCCACTTGCCTCTGGCCGGATGCACCATCAGCCCGGCCTGCTTGTTCAGCGCCAGAAAGTGCTCGTCCTCGTACACGATATCCAGCGGAATATTCTCCGGCACCAGTTCGGAAACCGGCTTGGGCGGCGCCACCATCACGATCTCGTCGCCCTCTTTCGGTTTGTACGAGGCTTTGCACGGCTTGCCATTGACCGTGATCAACTCGTCATCGATCAGCCGCTGCACCGCCGCCCGCGAGAGGTGAGGCACGCGGTCCACGAGATACTGGTCGATTCGCCGGGTCAGTGTCCTGCTCGGCCGGAAACGAAAATGCTCCACGTCAGCCTCGGCGTCGGGCTCGGTGGATTCATCTTCGATTTGATCTTCGACTTCAGCCATGTGTTCGCAAAATGATGCCCGCCGCATTCAGCCCCGTGGGGGCGGCAGACACTGGCCCATGGCGTAAGCCATGGGAGAATAGCGTCCGCAATTCACTAGCCCCGCAGGGGCGAAAGAAAGACTCTTTCGCCCCTGCGGGGCTTGCTGGTCCTTCCATATCTGTCACCCACGACTCACGTCGTGGGCTGGTATCTATCGCCCCTACCGGGGCTCACATCGCCTGTTTCCGATTGGCCGGCCGCGTCGTTGGAATCGCCGGTGTCGGGGCAATCGGCGCACTCGGCCTGCTTTCCGGCATCTCCGGGCCGAGCGGCCCCAGCGGCAATGTCGTCGGGGCGATCTTGGCGATCCACACCGGCTTCTGCATCTTGCCGAGGATCTCGATCTTCGCCTTGGCTTCATCCCGCAGCGTTTGCAGCATGTTCGGATCGTTGGCGATGGCCTCGTACTCCGCCCTGGCCGTCTGCCAGAACGGGTTCCTGGCCGGATCGGTCTTGAAATTGTCCTTGCGGGCCGACTCGAACGCCTGCTGCTCGGCGACCAGCGCCCGTCCGGCGTGCGCCCGGGCCACAACGTCCATCTGCTGGCCGCCCGCCGCCAGCGCCTTGCGGAATGCCTCATCCGCCTGCTTGTAAAGATCCTCCGGCGAGGACTGCGCCGGCCGGGAGGTCAGCTCCGACGGCAGCGAGGCCATGGTCCAGCGGTACTCCCCGAGCAATGTCCAGGCCAGGGCCTGGATATCCTTGTTGTCGCTGGTATCCAGAGCGTCGGCGATGCTCTGGGGAACATCCGACACGTCACCCGCCTGCCGCTGCATGCGGCGGAGGTCGTTGACCTTCTGATCGACAACCGCCAGCGCCTGTCCCGCCTGCGCAGCCGCTTTCTTCGGCGCCTCGATCCTCCAGCGGACAAACCAGAACGCGCCGACGAGAACGATGAGCCCCAGCAGGATATGGTTGCCGTATTTCTGCCAGAGTTCCGGCAGACGTATCTGCATCCAGAGAGCCAGGGAATTGGTCTGAAGTTCGTGGCGACGTTCCGCTTTCATAAGACGGGCCAGTGTAGTGCGGCCGGAAACTTAACGCAAACGACACCGCCCCTTGTTGCGGCGGCGTCCGGCCTCCGGATGGCCGTTGCAGGTGACCGTGCGAAAATTTCGGCCGGGCTTCTGCTTGCGGATCCACTTGAGAAACGGCCGGAGTTGCGGGGCCGACTGCAACGCCTCGAGTGAATCGTAAACCCGTGCCAGATCCGAGTTGGAGAACATCGCATGAAGCTGCTTGTGGCACGGCCTGCACAACGGCACCCGATCCTCGGCCCTGCCGCCCTTTACTTTCGGCGCGAGGTGATGCAGCGTGATCAGGCGCCGCGGAACCTGCCGCCTGCACAACCGGCAGACTTCGCCATCGGGCTCGGCATCGCGGGTGAAGCCGTGCATGGCGGGAGTATAACATGGCTACAGTGCGATTCATCGCACCAGGCCTCGGCATGTCCCGGAGGCGCGACCAAATGTCCGGACGGCATTCCCGGAAGAATGGGCACACGCGGCGGTGCCGCGCCCTGGATGTGCCGCGCTGTGGGTGTGCCCAAATTTCCGGGAATGTCCTCCTGGCCACAAACCGTCATCCTGAGCGTAATCGCGAAGGATCTGGCTATGAGGTCCAAGGCCAGATGCTTCGCGAGTACGCTGCTCTGAAAGTCCGTGCTCACGGATCAGGCAGCCATTCGCTTGATTTCCACCTCACAACCCAATCGCTTCAGATGACGCACCAGCCGGTTGACCTGGCCGTCCACATC
>JBEKVL010000272.1:0-7950 GCA_049514055.1 Tepidisphaeraceae bacterium
CTGCTGACGAATCCCGAAGTATTCCGGCGGATGAGCCGGGCCAGCAATCCGTATGGCGACGGCCTGGCGTGCCAGAGAATCGTCCGGGCCGTTGAGGGGATCGCATGACGTTCACGGATTCCATCCGCAATCGAATCGGGGTTCTTCTTCCCGCCGGAACCGTCAGGGCCCGGCTTGCCCGCGGCGCTTTTTGGAGTGCCCTGGGTTCCGTCGGATCGGGGTGCGTTTCCATCGGTTCGTTCATCGTTGTGGCGCGACTGCTCGGCCGCCCCACTTTCGGAAAGCTGGGCTGGCTTCAGAGCACCATCGGTACGTTCGGTCTCTTCGCGGGCCTGACGCTGGGTCCACTTGCCAGCAAGCACATCGCCGAATTCAAGATCACCAACCACACCCGCGCCGGACACATCCTCGGGCTTTCATTCATCGTGGGCTCCATCTCCGGAATGCTGATGATGCTGTTGGCGGTCATTCTGGCTCCCCTGATTGCTTCGCGCGTCATCAATGCCCCGGAACTGACTCCCTGCCTGCAGATCGCGGCGCCCGTTTTGTTGTTCTCGGCCTTGAACGGTATCCAGACCGGAACGCTGTCGGGGCTGGAAGCCTTCCGGGTTCTGAGTCTCTCCAGCGTTCTGGGCGCGGTCCTCAATGGCGCGCTCATGATCACCGGAACGGCCTTGGGTGGCCTGCGCGGCAGTGTGATTGCATGGACCGTTTCCGCTATTTGCGGCTTCCTGATCAACCGCGCCTTCATCGCGCGCGAGCTTGAGAAAGCCGGTTTCAAACCGGTGTTTCGCGGCGCCATGCAGGAGCAGGACGTGCTCTGGCGTTTCATGCTGCCCTCGCTGCTGAGTGCCTCCATGGTCGCCCCGGTGACATGGGCGGTGAACAGCATTTTGATGAACACCACGCACGGTCCGTCAGAGATGGGGCTGTTCAATGCGGCGAACCAGTGGCGGACACTCCTGCTGTTTCTTCCGCAGATGCTGCTGCCGCCGCTGATTCCCGTGGTCTGCGAGCTCAATGCAACCGGTCAATTCGCCCGACTGGCGCGAACTCTCAGCCGGACCATGATGTACAGCTCGATGATTGTCTCGTTCCTCGGGTTACCTATCGTCCTGCTGGCGCCCCTGGTGATGAAGATGTACGGCCCCGAATTCGTCCTTGGGGCGACGGCACTCCGGTTCGTTGTTCTGACCGCCGTTTTTCTCTCGGCCGGTATTGTCGTCGGTGGGCTGCTCGTCAGCATCAGTGCCATGTGGGAAGCCTTCAGCCTCAATTGTTTCTGGGCGATTATCCTGCTGGTGTCTGCAACGCTCTCCGCCAGGCGTTGGGGCGCTACGGGTATCTCCGCCAGCTACGCCATCGCCTACCTGTTGCACACCATCGCCCAGATCGTGTATTTCCGGTGGAAGTGCGGGAAGCTGCATTCCGCCGGGTCCGTATCGGCAATCTCCGCCACTGGTATTCCATCTACGCAAAGGGAGATCTGATGGGCCCTGTTTCCTTTGTCTCCAAGTGCCTCGATGGCACCGGACGCGTCTTGCGGATCCTGCGTTTGCATTTGGCTCGCATGAGGGCTGCCAGCCAGACCGACAGACCCAACACTGCTGAAGAGTGGGCGGCACTTTATGACTCCACCACCCGACCGATCCGTGTGCTTGCCAGCGAAGTGGCCCGGACAGTCGCCGACCTGACCAGTGCCGGAGATGTCCTGCTTGAGGCCGGCTGCGGATCGGGCGTCCTGTCCGCCGAGCTGGCCATCGCCGGCCGCGTCATCGAACTGGCCGATTTTTCTCAGGAGATTCTCGACCGCGCCGCGAGGCTATTTGAACTCTCCGGCCTCCCCAGGCCCAAGACCACTCTCGCCGATCTTACCAAGCCCCTCCCCTGGACAGACAATGCCGTTGACACCGTCTGGTCCAGCGGCGTTCTCGAACACTGGACCGACGATGAACTCAGACCCATCATCGCCGAAATGGCCCGAATCAGCCGCAAATCCGTCATCTCGCTCGTTCCAAACTCCCGCTCCATATGGTATCGCTTCGGCAAACATCTCGCCGAACAAGCCGGCCTGTGGGCCTACGGCCGGGAGCTTCCCCGCGACAGCCAGCGTAAACTGTTCGCCGAGGCGGGCCTGGTCAATATCCGCGAATTCACCGTCTGGCTGGAACCGGTGACCGATTTCGTTCGCACCACCGACCCGCATTTTGCCGCTCTCGCCAGACGCTGGTGGAACAGTCTACCTCCGGACGATCCAGCCAAACTCGACCAAGGCTACCTGTTGGTGACAATTGGAAGCAAACGCGCATAATAAGAGCTACCATATGGCCAAACCTCCGCTAGTTTCGATTGTCCTCCCCGTCTACAACGGCGAAAAATACATTCGTCTGGCACTAGACAGCGTGCTGTCGCAGACGTGTCACGACTGGGAACTCATCATCGTCGACGATTGTTCCACGGACACAACGCCGAAGATCATCGCCGACTACGCCGCCCGCGATGCGCGCATCCGCCCTATCCGCCATGACACCAACAAGCGCCTGCCTGGCGGCCTCAACACCGGCCACGAGGCCGCGCGCGGCGAGTTCCTGACGTGGACTTCGGACGATAACATTCTGCGCCCGAACTTTCTGGAGGAACTCACGGGGTTCCTGCGGTCGCGGCCGGAGATCGGGTTTGTGTACAGCGACTATGCGCTCATCGACGACGTGGGAGCGATCACCGAACACCGCGTCGTCCTGTCGCCGGAACACCTGGCGCACGGTTGTATCGTGGGTGCGTCGTTCCTCTATCGTCGCTCGACCTGGGAGAAAGTTGGAAGCTACGATCCGGAGATGTGCCTCTCCGAGGACTTTGACTACTGGATGCGCTGCTACCGGCAAACCGAGCTTGCCGTCCTTCATAAAGAACTCTACGAATACCGCATGCATGCCGGATCGTTGACCAGCCAGCAGCGGGCACGGCAGTTCCAGGCTGCAGAGCGTGTATTGAGAAAGAACCTCCCCGGGTTGACCAGGGCGCCGCGACGCTATCGGGCACTGGGTTGGCTCTGGGTCACGGGCGTGGCGGCCCGGCGGCGCGATTTCGCCGGCGCCACCGGGGCCTTCGCGAGGGCGTTGCTCATGGCGCCGGGCCTCACCGTCGGGCATTTCTTCCGCAAAGTTTTCGGTGATGGCCTCAAAGGCCGGTTCTCATTCGATCAGTAAAGGCCCGCCAGCCGGAGCAAGGCATGACCCTCCACGCGCCGACAGATTCGCCAGTTACCGCCTGTGGCGACAGCCAGGCCCGGAAGATCGCCTGGCTCGTTTCGGGTCAGGAGGTGTTTGGAGTCAAGCGCGCCGTTGTCAATCTTGCCTCCGCCGTCCGCAAGTCCGGCTGGGAAGTCCGCGCCGTCTGCCTGAATCCCGGCGAATCCGCCCGGGCATTGACCGATGCCGAGATACCGACCACTATACTCAACGTCGGTCCCGCCCCCAGTCTACACCTGCACGCCTCTCGCTTGCGACGCCTGCTTACACTCGGCAAGATGTTCCACTATGTTCACCGGATCGTGCCCCTCGTTGGCCGGGCGCTGTCGGCCGAGCGGCCCGACGCCATCCACATCGTAGGCTCCAACCTTCTTCCCGTGGCGGGGCGCGTGGCACACAAACTCGGTGCCGCCGTCTTCTGGGAGATCACGACCTGCCTTGGCGGCAACTACCCCTTCCGTCTCAACCAGCGGCTCTATCAGTGGGTCGTGAGACATTTCGACATCCTCCCGCTGCCCAACAGCCGCTACACCGCGTCAAGCCTTGGCTCTCCGCCGTTTCACTCGGAGCTCTTGTACATCGGTGCAGACGAGAACACTTTCAACCCTGACACCGTGATCCCCATTTCCCGTTCGGTTCTCAATATCCCCAGCGACGCGGTGGTGCTCCTTGCCGCCGGACGTCTCGATCCCTCCAAAGGTCTGGACCGGGTGCTCCAGGCGGTCGTCAGCCTTTCCAGTCAACCGCCCGATATCCACATTGTCGCCCTCGGCAACTCGCCGGACAAAGACTTCGAGAACCGCCTCCGACAACTCGCCGCCTCCGCCGGCATCGCCAGTCGCCTGCATATCCTGGGCCACGTTGACAACCCCCAATGCTACTATCACCTCGCCGATCTCGGTATCTCCAACGGACTGGTCCCTGAATCCTTTGGACTTTCGGTTGTCGAATGCATGATGATGGGCCGCCCCGTCATCGCTCATGCGTACGGTGGACCCGCGGAGACGGTGCTCGATGGCGCCACGGGCTATCTGACATCGACGCCGAACTCAGGTGACGTCGTCCTCGCCCTGCGCCGCGCCCTTGCCGACCGTGCTCGCTGGGCGGAGATCGGCGCAAGAGCGCGCCGTCGCGCCCTGGAGAATTTCAGCCTCAGTGCGCAGGTCAGCAACTACATGCGGATTGTCCGCGCACGTCTCCAGCAGTTCGGCTGACGTCGCTTCACGCGATCGTCCCCACCGCCCGCAGCACTTTCTCCGGGTTGTCGTGGTACATCTTCTGCAGGCATTCATCCGGCAGGCACAGGCCGCGCATTGTGGGCTGCCGGTCCTCGGGGAAATCGGGATCGAAGATGGGCGTCTGGCCGATGAAAGCGGTCTCCCACAACTTGCGGTGACACCACAGCCGCGAGGCCAGGAAATCAAACCCCCGCTCATCCTGCGAAACCTGATCGGTCCCGAAGAGGATCCGATTCTGGTTGCGGACGAAAAAGTCGCGGGCCTCGTCGCGATGCGCGGAAATCTCCCGGACCATCCAGCGCGTGGCCGAGCAGTCGAGATACAGGTTCGGATAGCGGTCGAGCAGCCTCTGCACCCGCGCCAGATCCTCCGGATTGCCGGCCATGTGGGCGCCGATCCACGGCAGGTCGCGATAGTCGGCCAGCACGTTCTCCCACATGCGGTAGTGATCGTCGCGCGTGCCGTATTTGCCGGTGTCGGCATACTTGCCGCGATACCAGGTTTCCGGATCGCCGACATGCGTCATGATCGCCATCTTCCGGCCGCGGGCTTCCTCGATGAGCGGGCGGAACTGCTCGGAATCAAACCGCCACTTGCGGTCGCCGACGGCAGGGGGGGCGAACCAGAATTTCACGATGCGGCTGCCGATGTTATAGAAGGCCTCGATACGCGTCAGCCAGCGGTCGACGAAGTTGCCCTCCCATTCGCCCCATTTCGGCACGGCGATGAAGTGCAGCCGGTTACCCCAGACGCGCTGCAATCCCATGGCTTCTTCGAGCTGGCACATGGTGAGGAAGACGTCGATGCCGTAGTGGTCGGCCGCGGCGAACCACGCATCCGCATGGCGTAGCGCGTGCAGATGGGAATGGAAGTCGTAGACGGTGCCGCGGACCTTGGGCCGGGGCATCGGCCGGCGATAGTCGACGCCCGTGCGGTTGTAATCCGGCGGCGGGGCGACGGGGCTGGTGAGGGTGTCGGGCATGGTGATTAAAGGGTAAGCGCATCGAAGTGCGGTGTCCACAATATCTCGGATAAGAAGCGTGAACCCAGTCTGCCGCTGGTCCGCGTCATCCGGGGTATTTGCGGTGCTCTTTCCGGGATGATGCAGCGTGGGCCTCACGCAACGGCGGAACGGCGCGACGAATTCGGTTGTGCCGGCGGCGGGGCGAGGTTTCGCACGTTGGCCGGAGGAGGCTGAGGGGCGTGAAAACAGATGCAGGCCGGCCACGGCTACGTCTGGTTTGCGTAAGGAGCGGGCAGGCGGCGAGCATGACGGATGCCGAAATGCCCCCGAGGCTGTTTCATGCGCCACCGACTCATTCGTATGGATGGTCGGATGAATAACACGATGCGTAGAACTGCTTATGAGCCCTTGTCCGGCGCGCAGATAATTGATGTCCACTAGCTGCGTCCCCGTCTCATTTGCCTCCCCGTCTCATTTGCCCCGTTCTCATACCCGGCGCGGTCATCGGACGGGGAAAGCGTGCTCCCAGGATGCATATTCGAAAAACCACCCACCAACGTCCCATCGTCATATTTGTCTTGTCTTGTGAAACAGACGATGGATACGATGGTAATATAGGTGGCGTCGAGAGGAAGTTCGTACCAGAGGTAACACCATGGCCAACCGCTACGCATATTCCTATGACCGCGAGGATTTTACGGGATCGTTCGGCACGCCGGAGGAGGCGTTCAATTCGGCCGTCAGGAACTCGGAAGGCGTTTCCAGCCCTCCGACGACGATTTATATCGGACTGATCCAGGAAGCAGACCCGCAGGCCACCGACCATGCCGAGCAGGTGATCGAGTCGATGAATCAGCGCGCGCATGTGGACTTCGGCCGCTCGGCCCAGAAGTATCTTCGCAACCTCACCAAGGCCCAGGTTCAGGAACTCGATCGGGCGCTGGCCGCGACGATTCTCGGCTGGCTGAAGACGCACGATCTGCTGCCCCACTTCTGCAAGATGACGGCCGTGCAGGAATATCCGGTGCATATTCCGCCCGGCAAGGTGGCCACGGTGAATGGCCCGTGCGAGGTGTCGGATTTGGGGACGGAGATTCAGTGTTGAGGGGAAGGAATGGCGGGTTCCTGTCTCGCGCGACGGCGCAACAAATGCACGGAGCTCGCCTGCCGCGCGCTGCGCGGTGAGCGGCGCGCCGAGGGCGTGCGGTTCGGTGCTCGATCTTCTTGAATCGCGACGAGTAAGACGCTATCTTACCCCACATGACGACCACCGTATCCTCCAAGGGTCAGATCGTTATTCCGGCCGAGATTCGGCAGCGGGATGGGATCGAAACCGGCCAGGAGTTCGACATTGAGCGCATCGATCGCGGCGAGTACCGGCTGGTTCGCCAGTCGCCCCGGCCCAACGAGGGCCTCGTGGACTGGCTGCTGGCCTGCCCCGAGAAGGGCTTCTTCACCCCGATTGAATCCGAATCGACGGAGACGCTGTGACTTACCTCGTCGATGCAAATGCGCTGAGCGAGGCCACCAAGCCCGAGCCGGATGCGAAGGTCATCCGATGGCTGCGCACCAATGAGCGGGAACTGGTTGTTGATCCAATTATCCTGGGCGAAATCCGCTTTGGCATCCACCTCTTGCCGGCGGGGCGCCGCCGCCAGCGGTTGGAACAATGGTTCAATGAGGGAGTGGCAAAGATCGCCTGTCTGCCGTGCGACGCGGCCACGGGCATTCGCTGGGCCAAGCTCCTCGCCGACCTGCGTGCTGCCGGTCGAGCGATGCCTGTCAAGGACAGCTTGACCGCGGCCACAGCGCTCGTTCATGGTCTGATTGTTGCCACGCGCAACGTGAACGATTTCAAGAACGCCGGAGTGAAGATCGTCGATCCGTTTATGTGATGGCCGTGGACAATACGGCGCTCACAGTCCCAGCATGGTCCGCAACTCCGCCACTTCATCCTCGTGGCGTATGCCAATCACAATCTCTTCCACGGGTGGCCATTCCTGCCTGAGCAGTGGCTGTATCGCCGTCCCGAAGTCACGGATTGACAGGTGTCCGTAGCCGGTGGCAATGGCCGTCAGCGCCACATGTAAGGCTGCGGCTCGCGCAGCCTCGGCCAAAGCGTGGGCCACGGCTTGGCGAACAATTTCGACGGTACTCTCGTAGAAGGCGTCAACGCCCACAACGTGTACAACCGCGGCGTAATGCGTTCCACAGGGTGGCGCAGTCACAACCTCGCCGGGAGCGGCCCAACGCTTCCCGGTCTTCGCCAGCCACTCGTGCAGGAACGTCTGCATCTCGTACCCATAGCGCAAGGCAAGGGCTCCGCCAACGCCGCCGGACAGGTTCAGAAAGGGGTTGGCCGAGCAGATGAGGACATCCGCACGGATGTCGAGGATATCGCCGGCAATCACGCTCCATTTCATCTGCGGCTCGGTAAATCGGATCACGTCGACGCTACGCAATCGTTTCAATTCTAGCCCGTTGGCAAAGCGGGTATTCC
>JBEKVL010000273.1:0-7933 GCA_049514055.1 Tepidisphaeraceae bacterium
TGTAGGTGAAGCCGTTGCCGCTGCCATCGGCGCCGCGGATGGTGGCGTTCTTGATGGTGGTGGTGTTGGCGCCATCGCTGGCGGCGATGGTCACGGCGGCCGTCGAAGCGAACTTGCCGACCACGCCGGCACCGAGATTGACGATGTCGGCGTCGGTGCCGCCGGTGTAGGTCAGGCCGCGGATCGTGCCGTCATAGTCGAGTTCGTTGGTGTCCGTGCCGCCGGTGAAGGAAAGCGCGCCGTCCATGACATAGCCGCGGCCGAGGATCGTGCCGAACCTGAGCGTGTCGGCGCCCGAGCCGCCGGTGTAGGTCACACCCTTGCTGCGGCCGTTGACCGTCGCGACGTTGACATTGGTGCCACTGACGCCGGCCGCACCCATGTTCAGGGTCACGGTGTTCTTGCAGTCGAAGCTGCCGGCTCCGATGGTCGCGGTGTCGGCGCCGAGGCCGCCCGTGTAGGAAACCGCGCCGGTAATGACCGAGTTGGGCATGGTGAGGGTGTTGGTGCCGTCGCCCGCGGCGACAGTGAAGGTGCTGGCATCGACGAAGCTGGTGGTGCCGACCGTCAGGGTGTCGTCACCGGCGAGACCGGTGTAGGTGAATCCGTTCACATCGGCATTATCCATGGTGAGGCCGTTGGTGCCGGCGCCCGGACTGATGGACACGGTGCTGCGGGCAAAGAAGCTGCCGGTGGTGCCCAGGCTGATCGTGTCGCTGCCGGTCCCGCCGGTGGCGGAGAACGCGCCGTCAACCGTGACGCTGCCGGCCGTGAGCGTGTTGTTGCCGTCGCCCAAGCCGATCGTGGCCGTGCCGCCGAAGTTGACCTTGCCGCCCAGGCTCACGGCATCGGTTCCGGCCAGGCCGGCGTAAGTCACGGCGCCGCCGGTGATCGAGCCGAAGTTGAAGTTGCTGCCCTTGGTGGTTTCGACGAGCGTGGAGCCGCCCTGGGTCGTGCCGGTCAGGCCGGTGAGGTCGACCGAGAGCATCGCGGTTCGGCCAGCGTCGGCGGGGAAGGTGATGATCATGGGGTGGACCACTCCACCCGGCGTGGTCGCGGTGAAGGCATAGCCGGTGGCGGGGGTGGTGTTCGTGGAGTCGATGCTCATCATGGCCACGTTGCCTTGATTGGGGAACGTGAAGGTCATGTTGCCCACGCTGAGGGCAGCGCCGCCGACCACGATGTACTGGAGATCCGTGAACCTGCGGAGGGCGGCCTGGACGGTTGCGGGAGTGGCGTTGTATGCGATGTTGCCGGTGGTATCAGCGCCAAAGGTCAAGGTATAGGTACCGGCCGTGGCGACGGCGTTGGGCTTCAGTGTCTGCACTTCGTCAACGCCGACGAGTTTCTCGCCGGTGACGACGACGCCCTGGCAGCCCGGCAGTAGCCGCAAGGCGGCCTGGGTCTGGGCGAGGGTGGCGTTATAGGGGATGGGGGCAGTTGTGTTGCCCGCGTAGGTGAAGGTGTAGGTACCGGCCGTGGCGGCGTTGTCCGGGGTCAGCGTCTGGACTTCCTGGGTTCCGACGGTGTTCCACTGATTGGCGCCGGCGCCCGTGGTGATGGTGGACAAGTCGCCGATATCGACACTGCCGGTGAAATTCAGGGTGTCGGCATCGGTGTCGGTGGCGGCGCCATAGATGAACTGGCCGTCAACCTTGGTGTCGTTGAGCGTGGTCACCTGGGTGCCGCTGGCACAGGGGCCCGGGTCGATGGTGAGTTTGCCGCCGAACTCCAGCGAGGAACTGAGCGATGCCTTGTTTTGCAGGGTGATGGTCGACAGGCCGGTGGTCTGGGTGATGCTGGTGTCGCCGGCCACGAAGGACGGAACATTGCCATCGTCGCCCATGACGAAGCTGTCGCCGGTGGTGGTATCGGCGGCGCCGAGGGCCACCGTCATGGTGCCGCCGACGAAGGCGCCCATCATGGCGACGGAGTCATTGCCGGCGCCGCCAGTGTAGGAGACGTTGCCGTAGATGTAAGACTGGCCGCTGCCGCCGGCGCCGATGCCCATGACGTTGGTGCCGCTGCCCATGGTGGCGGTCACATTGAGGCATTCGATGGAATAGCCGGCGCCGCCGGCCATATCGACGGAGGCAGCCCCGCCGCTGGCACTGGTGGCCAGGAGTTTCTCAGTTCCCGATCCATTGCCTCCCCCGTTGCCAAATGTGCCGGCCACGTTGTTGGTGATCGTGCATGATCCGTCGTAGTTGTCGACGGCGGTCACGTTGAGCAGCGGGGTGCTGTTGACGGCGGCCACGAAACTCGCCATTGAGGAGACGCTGGAGCCGCCGATGAGGAATTCGTGAAGGGTTGAATCCGGGTTGGCCGACCTGGCGGTGAAGGTTATGGCCGGGTCCATGCCATCATCGACTTTGATGGTGTCGCCGTCCTGGATATTGGTGCCGTTGGTGCCGCCGAGGAAATTAGTCTTGGCGATCTGAGCGCCGGTCACGGTGATGGTGGTGTTGCCCGCGAGTCCGGCGGCATCCTGGAGGAGATCGATGGTGCCGTCGTAGGTTGTCGTGCTGGCATTGATGAGCAAGCTGCCGCCCGCGGCGTTGATTGCGGCGATGAGGTTGTTGGCGGTGGCGGCCGCCGTGGCGCCGATCGGCACGTTGGTCGGACCAGCGCCGAAGGTGAAGGTCATGGGTGCGTGGACGCCGTCACTGAGGACCACGCTGTTGCCGGCCACGACATTGGCGATGCCGCCGCCGGTCATGCCGACGGCAGTGATGCGCGGCTTGGAGAATGTCGAGACGGTGATGGACTGGTTGCCCGCGGCGCCCAGCACATCATTGGTCAGTTTGACACTCGCCGGAGCAATACCGCGTGTGGTCTCGACCCAACTGTAGCCGATGGCCGGGGCCAGTGCGGCCACGGCGGGGGTGGCAACGGGGGCTACATTGATCGCGAGCATGTCGGCATCGCCCATGGCGGATGGGAAGGTGAAGGTCAATCCGCCGGCATTCAACCCGGCACCGGTGACGGCAACACCTGAGAGACCAGTCACGGCCCGCAGCGCGGTCTGTATGGCAGTGGTGGTCGCGTTATAGGCGAGGGCGGTAGTCGAGAGGCCGTCGTAAGACAGAGCGAAGTAACCGGCGGTGGCGGTGCCGGTGAGTGTCTGCACTTCCGAAGTGCCGGCGCCCTGGACAGTTGTGGCCGCGGCCACGGTTGTCGCCGGCGTCAGAGAGGTCGCGGTCACGATCAGGGGCGCGACTTTTCCCAGCGCAACCGGGAAGGTCACGGTGTACGCGGTGTTGGTTCTGAAGGTTCCGCCTGCGACAGTAGCGCCGCTCAGGCCGGGAAGCAGCCGCAGGGCCGCCTGCACGGTCGCGGCGGTGGCATTGTCGTTAAGCGCACTGGTCGCGCTGGTGCCATACGTGATGGTGAAGGTGCCGCCGGTGGTGGCTCCCGAAGGAGTGAGGGTCTGCTGCTGGCCGGCGCTGGTCGAAGCGGCGACAGCAGTCACGCCCAGCACCGGATTGGCATTGTTGATGGCGGTGGCAAGATTGGTTGCCGTGGCATACATGTCGGCGCCGATCTGGAACTGGCTGGCGGCCGGCGCGCCCGTCACGGCGGTGTAAGTCCGGACGTTGCCGGCACCGTCATTGATGGTCACGCGATCGCCGGCGACGGCTTGGGCCGTGAAAGTGATCGAGCCTCTGGGGGCCACGCCGGGCGTGTCGCTGATGACAATTTGTCCGGCCGCCTGGGTGCCGACGGCGGCGCCGTCGGTGTTGGGCGCGAAGGTTCCGGTGGTGGTTCCGGTCAGGTTGGAGACATCCATGGTCATCAGGGGCAGGTTGCCGACATAGGACGGGAACGTGAAGTTGATGCTGGTGCTGGTGGCCAGGTCGCTGGTGACCACTGTTCCGCCGGTGCCCTTGACTATGGACGAGAAGGTTCCGGTGACGGCACCGCCGATGCCGGTCAGGCTCGAGGTGTCGATCGTCATCAGAGGTATGGTGCCGGCATAGATTGGGAGCGTGACGGTAATCGGTCCACCGGCATCCACCGTACCAACGACCACGGTGCCGCCGGCGCCACCGAGCGCCGTGTCAATCGCGCCCGCAATGGTCGCCACGTTGTCGTTGTAGTTCAGTGACGAGGTAGGGGTTCCGTTCACGTTAATCGTGTAGGTGCCGGCCGAGGAGCCGCGGTTGAGCGTGAGAAGCTGAGTTTCGTGGGGAACGCTCAGCAGTGTATCCATCGCGGTTCCAATGGCCGTCGCGCTGGCGTTATAAGCGATGGGCGGGGTGGTCAGTGCGCCAACCGTGATCGTGTAGGTGCCGGCGGTGGCAACCTGGTCGATTGTCAGATCCTGACTCTCCTGAGCCGCGTTGGGGGCATCGAGCACGGCCACCATGCCGCTGGCCGCCACGCTTTTGAAGAGGCTGCTGTTGCCGGTGCTGCCGACCGAGTTGTAGGTCAGGCTGTAATGATTGCCGGAGGCGTCGATCAGCTTGATCGAGTTGGACGCATCGACCGTGTCGTTGCCGCCCTGGCTCATGTTGATGGTGACGTCCTTGTCGGCGGCGGTGATGGGGGCCGGGGTGCCGGCGGGATAGGTGACCGCACTATAGGTGACGGAAGTGTTGTTGGTGCCGGTGATGTTGAAGGTGCCGACACCCGTATCCTGGATGATGATCGAGTTGTCGGCCGTGTCGCCGGTGATGGTCATGGCGCCCGCGGCAACGGTCACCGCCACGGTGCCATTCAGTAGTGTGCGATTCTCAAGGTTCTCAACGAAAGAATCCCTGCCACATGCTCGGGCCCGTGTTCTTTTGATCTGCCGCATTGTCTATCCCTTTCAGTTGATTTGCCTTGTCACCGGCCTTCCCGGAGCTGTTTCGCCGGCCAGTGGCGTTGGATCGCATCTGGAGCAATTGTGAATTCCAGAGTGTTTTATTCATCGGCGAGAAACCGAGTCGTACTCAAGCACTTTCCGCAAAAAACCCGAATCGAGTTGACAAACGCGAAGGTGATCCGGCGACCAGAACGCCGGCCCGCGGGTGACGCCCGGAACTGGAAACCGCAGACTTGTCCTGCATTTGCGGCGTGCATCGGCGCTGCATCACCCGCCACCGGGCAGCGTCCTGAGTCGTCACGCCGACCGTCAGTCAGGCGCAGATCTTGCCACAGACGTACGCGGACGTGGGGTGAGAGAGAAGAAGCGGCCGGCGCCGGGGCCGGGGGGCTTCACGGCGCCCAGCACTCCGGCGGCCCGTGATTGAACGCGCGATACGTCCCCCGGGAGGCCGCACCTTCCCTTGTTCAACCCGAGTCCTGTAAAAACTCCAGGAACAGGCTAGAATCCTCCGGACTGCGGGCACGGCCGCGGCTCCCTGGAACCGGTGGCTTGTGCCTCGCAGATTAGAATCTGGAGCCCTATGGCATCGGTCTGCCTTTATTTTCAGGTCCACCAGCCTTTCCGGCTCCGCAGGTACAGCGTCTTTGACAGCGACTCGGACTATTTCGACGACGTCCGAAACGCCGATATCTGTCGCAAGGTGGCCGACAAGTGCTACCTGCCGGCGAACCGGTTGCTGCTCGATGGGATCCATCGTCACGCAGGCCGCTTCCGCGTGGCCTTCTGCATCAGCGGCTGCGCGCTCGACCAGCTCGCGGCCTGGTGCCCCGAGGTCATCGAGACCTTCCAGGAACTCGCCGCAACGGGTTGTGTGGAGTTTCTCGCTGAAACCTACGACCACACGCTCTCGTTCGTCTTCTCCAAGGAGGACTTCCGCGAGCAGGTCGAGAGGCACCGCGCCAAGACCAAGTCTCTGTTCGGACAGGATCCGCGCGTCTTCCGCTACACCGAGTTGATCTACAACAACGAACTGGCCCAGTTCGCCGCCCGCATGGGTTTCGAGGGCATCCTCGCCGAGGGCGCCGATCATGTGCTCGGGCTGCGCTCGCCCAATTTCCTGCACCGCCCGCCGCACACGCGGGCCATCAAACTGCTGCTCAAGAACTACCGCCTGAGCGACGACATCGCGTTCCGTTTCTCCAACCGCCAGTGGCAGCAGTGGCCGCTCACCGCCGCCAAGTTCGCCCGCTGGATCAACCAGATCAACGGCCACGGACAGGTGTGCAACCTGTTCATGGACTACGAGACCATCGGCGAGCACCAGTGGGCCGAGACGGGCATTTTCGACTTCATGACCCGCCTGCCGGGCGAGATTCTGGCACAGGCCGGCAACGACTTCGTCACGCCCTCGCAGGCGATCGACCGCTACGAGCCCGCCGGCGAACTCGATGTTCCGCAGTTCACGAGCTGGGCGGACACCGAGCGCGACCTCACGGCCTGGCTCGGCAACTCCATGCAGACCAACGCCGCCCACGAGCTGTACAAGCTCGAGCCGGCCGTCCGCCGGGCCCGAAACCCCCAACTTACCGCCGACTGGCACAAGATCGCCTCTTCGGACCATTTCTACTACATGTGTACCAAGTTCTTCTCCGACGGCGCGGTCCACCACTACTTCTCCCCCTACGAAAGCCCCTACGATTCCTACATCAACTTCATGAATGTAATCGACAATCTGCGCGTCCGCGCGGGCGAATGAGTTCTCTTTTCGGAGTGCGGCGGCTTGACGCCGCTTTTCCATCGGCGTGGCAACCTGCGCGATGCTCCGCGGCCGCCGATCGGCGGCGAACAGGCTCGGTTCCCCGCCGAATTGCTCCGATTCGTCTCACCACTGGTCATCGGATGCACACCCGAAAAGCGGCGTCGAGCCGCCGCACTCCAAATTTGACGCGGGGCGCGATACGATTCCGGCATGAGACTCCACACATTGACCGCAGGCATGGCTCTCGCCCTGCTCGTCTGCAAGTCGGCCTTCGCCGCGGGCGCTCCAGGCAAACCCAACATCCTGTTCATCCTCACTGACGACCAGCGTCGCGGCGCGATTCACGCGCTGGGCTGCGAGGAACTTGTCACGCCCAATCTCGACGCGCTGGTGAAACGCGGCATCGCCTTCGACCGGGCGACAATCATGGGCGGCAACCAGGGCGCGGTCTGCGTGCCCAGCCGGGCCATGATCATGACCGGCCGCTCGCTCTTTCACACGGCCGGCAAGGTCGACAACCACGTGCTGCTGCCGCAGTGTTTCCGCGAGAATGGCTACAACACCTTCCTGACTGGCAAATGGCACAACGAACGCTCGGCCGTCAACCGATCCTTCACCCAGGCCCGCAACATCTATTTCGGCGGCATGGGCAAGGCCAAGCAAGGTTCGGCCGACGGCGAGAGCGTGGAGATCGCCGTCCAGGACTACGACCCGGCCGGCAAGTATCCCCCGGCACAGGCCAAAGCCACCGACCGCGACGCCACCGAAGTAATCACCGATTCCGCCGTCGAATTCCTCACCAGCTACAAGGACGAGAAGCCATTCTTCATCTACATGGCGACGACCGCGCCGCACGACCCTCGCATCGCGCCGAAGAAGTTCCGCGACCTGTACGATCCGGCCAGGATCCCCCTGCCGGCCAATTTTCTGCCACAGCATCCGTTCGACAACGGCGAACTGAAGGTGCGCGACGAGATGCTGGCAGGTTTCCCGCGCAAGCCGGAGGAGATCCGCAAGCATCTTGCCGATTACTACGCCTGCATCTCCTGGGCGGATGACAACATCGGCCGGGTATTTGAAGCCCTGAAGAAATCCGGCCGGTTCGAGAACACCATCATCATCTTCGCCGGCGACAATGGCCTGGCGCTGGGCCAGCACGGACTGATGGGCAAGCAGAGCGTCTACGAGCACAGCATCGGCGTACCGCTGGTCTTCGCCGGCCCGGGCATCCCCGCGGGCCGGCGCAGCGACGCCCTCTGCTATCTCATGGACATTTTCGCCACCACCTGTGACCTGGCCGGCGTGGGCAAACCCGACGGCCTGGAGAGCCAGAGCCTGCTGCCTGTGATTCGCGGCGAGAA
>JBEKVL010000274.1:0-7920 GCA_049514055.1 Tepidisphaeraceae bacterium
CATGACCGGGCCTGTTTCTATGCCGAAGGGTGTGCCAAGCTCGCTCGTCCCGAGCTTGTCAAAGTCGCACAGCAATGCCTGGACAGCGCGGTTGAGTGTGGCTACGGCGACAAACAAGAAATTGCCCATGTTCAGAAGCTGATCGATGACGCCGCCAAGCCGCGTCCTGCGGCGCCGGCGGCAGGAGCACCCAAATGAGCGAGCAGAATGCCACCGGATTTGAGATTATCGAGCGCCTGTTGCGCGAGGGCCAATCGGCGGGACGAAGCCCGACCGTCGAGGCCTGGGTCAATCTGGCTCGCCAGCGCCTCGCCCAGTACCGCCAACAGAACGCGGATCCGCATACCGCCGCCGAGGCCGCCAAGGTCCAGCAGGCTTTTGAGGCGGCCGACGAGTTGGTGAATGACATCCTCAAGGGGAAGATCGCCGTGCCCAAGCCGCAATAGGAATTCACGCAACACTCTAGAAGACTGCTCGATAAGTTGGCCGTGACTTGTGAATCGTGTGGTTGAGGATCAAGAATCGGAAAGGAAGACATATCATGACTAATCCACGCATTGATTTTAACAAGCCTGCGCCGGCGGCGCAGTTGAATGTGAACGACGCCCAACAGACGGACCCCCGGCTGGCACCTGCCGCCGCTACCGGCGATGGAGGCGCCGCGTTCATGAATCTGCTGGGTACCATCGCCGGCGGCGTGGCGGGAATGGGCGGTGGCCCGTCCGGCCAGATCGTCCAGAGCATGCTGGGAAGCCTCGGTGGCGGAGTAAGTGGCATCGGCGGGGCATCCGGAATGGGTGGAATCGACACCAGCCAGCAAATGCAGTTGCTCCAGCTGCAGAATCAGATTCAGTCCGAACAACAGGTCTGGACCACGTTGACGAATATTTCCAAGTCCGAGCACGAAACGCGGATGGACGCGATTCGCAATATCAAGGCCTAGGCCCCTTTTTGGCCGACCGCCCCATTGAGGTGCATCCGATGCCTGCCAAGCAATCATTTGCCGCGTTGTTGGGCCTGAAATCCGAAAATGCCGACGCCCTGCGCTTCTTGGGCGAAGCTGCCTATTTATGGTGGTATCTTCGCAATTTCGACAAGGCGCTCATCATATTTGAGGCGATAACTCTCCTGGCCCCCAACGACCCTGTAGGGTTTCTAGGATGCGCCGAGACGCTTCTGGAGAAGGGCAGCCATAAAGAAGCCGAGCGGGCGGCCACGCAAGCCACCCGCACTGCCAACATCAATCGGCGCTCCATGGCCTTCGCTCATGTTCTGCGAGGTCAGGCCATGTTCGGGCTCAACAACCCCGGCCAGGCCGAAAAGGCGTGGCAAAAAGCCAGCGAACTGGCTCCCGAAGGTGAAATGGCCCGGAACATCAAGGCCAAGATCGAAGTGGCCCGTGTTTGCGGACTCCTTCCGCAGACCCAGGCCAAGTAGTCTGGACGGATTGCAGCCCATCCTGGTGAGAATTGTGGTACAGGTATCCAGCCTGCGCCGACGAGGGCACGCTGGAAGCCTGTGGTATTGCCGCGCGACTTGAGCCTCGAAGGAGCAGTAGACAGGACCCTATTCGTGAGCAAATCATGGATCCAATAAGACCCAAGTTCGATACCCAGACGCCACGCACGGACGAAGTGGCTCCAGGATCGCAGCCCACGGGCGTGTCCAGCAGCTTTGAGATCGAATCCGTTTCGCCAGAGCCGGCCGCGTCGCCGGCCGCGCCCGCCGCGCGGCCCAACTACGATCAGATCCAGGCTCGGATCCGGCAGGCTCTTGAGGAATCGCAGAGTCCGCGGGAAGCATTGCAGAAGCTGGTTGACCAGGAAGTCCAGCGATCGTATGGGCCGGGTGTGTCACCGGCCATGCGGCAGGCCATCACCGAAAGGTTCCACGACGACCCGCAACTGGCAGATCTGGTAGGCCAGTTGTTCAGCAAGGCCCCGTCCGGCGCGGAATCGGCGCAATGAGTTGGAGTCTACCCTGGGAGGTATGTCATGGCGGAACTCAGCAGCATCAGTAGTGTGGCGTTGCCGGCATGCATGCCCGCGCAACCACCGAACGCGGAGTCTCTTTCGGGGATTGGCAAGGGCGAGGCACCGCATGGTTTTGAGGAGCGGATGGATGTCGCCGCCCAGCCGCCCATCGCCTCCCCGACGACGTTGCCGGCGGCCCTCCAGGAACAAGATTCGATCATCACCAAAGCCAAGGACATTATCAACAGGATCAACACCGGTACCCTCCAGGGTCCCCAGGCCATGGCCGAGTTGCTGGGCCTCCAGGTGCAGGCCCAGCAGGCGTCGTTTCGCATCGAACTGGTGTCCAAGGTGATTGACAACGGCACGTCTGGAACGCGCACCGTTTTGCAAACGCAGGCTTGATGCGGGAGACATATTCTAATGACCATGGAAATGCGATTGCCGTGCGGCGTGGGGCGATTGGGTTTGCCAATCGCCTTGCTGGTCTGTCTGTTGGCCGGCGGTTGTGACAAGTCCAGTGAATTGGTACTCGTCAACACCGAAAAAGAGGCCAACCACATCCTGGTCGAGCTGGTGGACCACGGCATCGCCAGTGCCGCCAAGGAATCGAGAACCGAGCAGCGGCGCACGTTGTGGGCCATCAACGTATCCAAGTCAGACCTCGACAAGGCTCGCAGGATTCTGACCGACCTGGACCTGCCCCGTGATGATCTGGGCGGCTTTGACGCGATGCTCAGCCAGTCCGGGTTGATCCCCACGCGCAGCGACGAGCGGGCGAAGCTCATGCATGCCATGTCCGCGGAGCTGGAACGTACTTTCGAGGTGTGTGACCGCATCGTTCGGGCGCGAGTTCACCTGGTTCTTCCCGATACGGACGTGCTGGAAAGGGATTCCACGACCAAACCCACCCCCTCCGCCATGGTCTTCATCAAGTACAGTTCCGCGCGGTCCAAGTCTGGCGAAGGTTTCCGTTCCGCCGCCACAACTCGGCCGGACACCCGGCCCGTTGCCGACGACGATCCGCCCATCACTCGGGAGGTTGTCAGGGAAATGGTGGCACGCAGTGTCCAAGGGCTGAAGCCGGAAGATGTGGTAGTGGCGTATCAACAGGTTGCGTTTGGCCGTGAAGATTCCTTGGACTCCCGAACGCTCATCCAGAGCTTTCAACAGGAAAGAAACAAATGGGTTTCGCAGCGCATGCAACTTCTGGCTGCGGTCCTCGCCTTTGGGATGGTGTCGATTGTATTGATCCTCTCGCTGGTTCGGGAGAAACGCAAGGTCGCCGCTCCCAAGCGGTAGCCCATTGCGCCCGAAATGCCGGGGCAGTACAATTGTGAAGACTGAACTGGCAAGCCATGATGGACGAGCCGACCATCCCCGCCCGAGACTACCGCTCCTTGGCCCTATTGTGCGCGCTGGGCCATCGCAGCCGCTCGGCTGAGGACTTGTTGCTGTTGCATCCCTGCCGCCAGCGCCTACTGGACTGTGCAGGCAGAACCCGCGATCTTCCAGGGCTGCCCGACCTTTTCTGGGATGAGTTGTTCGACATGGAGGTGGCTTCACTGGGCCGGGCCGCCGCTGTCTCCCAGACTTTCGGCACTTCGCCCGCCCAATACTGGCTGCGTCGTCGCAAGCTGAGGCAGCGGCAATTGTGGATGCGTCTTCCCCCGGTCTGGATCAAGCTGTTCCAATTGCCCGCGCGTGAACTTGAGGCGTTTTGCATCAAGCTGGGCATCGACGTGATTATGCAGGCGATAAGCGGCCAGCCGGGGGAGGCACTTGTGGAGTTGCTCAAACCCGTTGGCATCACCGCGGCTCGCCGTGTCGCCGATCGGCTGCGCAGGCCTCGCGCGCCCCTCGGTTCCGATCTTGCCTCACGGTGGCTTGAGCAGTATCGCCGCACCGTCCGGCTCAAGACCGAAGAGGGCATTGTCCGGCTGCTGGGGTGTGCAGCGCTTAGCTCGCTCGCGAGAACCCAATCGGTTTTCAGCTCCGCCGCGGCCAACCTGGGGCGCTCCAACCTCATGGACGTCCTCCAGCGTACCGAGCCGCTCGATGCCAAAGGCGAGGTCGAGTCGGCCTGCCTCGAAGACATGGTTAACGAATTGATGCAGGAGTTCCGATGACGTCCGATCCCGTCCCATCCTCCCCCGCGCCCAAGCGCTCGCGCTTGGTGACGGTCGCCCAGGCCAAGGTTGAGCCACTGTATCCTGCCACCCGCCTGCTCAAGAGTGGCGTGCTGGAATCGGATCGCCTGGTTGCCGAGGCCGCGCGCACCCAGCGCGACGCCCAGGCCGAGGCGTCCCGCATCTTGGACGAAGCCAGAACCCAGGCGCAGACGATCAAGGCGGATGCCTTCCGGCAGGGCACGGAGCAAGGGCTGGAGACGTTCACCATGATGCTCAAGGCTGTTGCCACGGAAATCCAGCGCCTGCGGGATCAATTTGCCGCCGAGGTCGAGAGCGTGGCCCTGATGTTCGCGCGGCACCTGCTCCGCGCGGAACTGAGCTTCCATCCCGAGCGCATCACCAACCTGGTTTCCGCCGTGTTCCGTTCCACGCACATCTCCGGCGACATTGTCGTGCATCTTCATCCGCGGGATTTGGAACTGGTCAGGCCCCGCGAACAGGACTTGATCCGCGACCTCCCCTTCGCCGGCACGGTTCAGTTCCGCGAAGACCATGAGGTTCCCCTCCACGGCATCCGCATTGAGACGGACATGGGAACCTACGACGCCTCCATTGAATCCCAGTTCCAGCGACTGGCGGAAATCCTCGCCAAAGACCGCCAAGACGGACGAGGTGCGCCATGACCACAACGAACCAGCAGCTCGTCGATGTGGAATCGCTCAAGGAGCGACTCGAGCGCGGGTTCACGCCGGTGTCCCGCTCCGGTTATGTGACAGCCGTCACCGGGACTATCGTCCGCGCCGCCATACCGGACGTGCGGGTGGGAGAATTGTGCCGCATCGAACGTGGCGCCGAGCCGCCGCTGGATGCCGAAGTGATCGGCTTCGACCGCCAGGATATTCTTCTGGTGCCGCTGGGACGCATCGACTCCATCCCCTACAAAGCCCGTGTCGAGCCGGTCGGATCGGCCCCCACCGTTCCCTGTGGTGCCCTTGTTTGCGGCCGCGTGCTCGATGCCGTGGGACACCCTCTGGACAATGGACCCGGTCTGGCGAATGCCGAGCGCACGCCCTTGATGGCGCCACCGCCCCATGCGCTCAACAGAATCCCCATCAACCAGCCGCTCAGCACGGGTGTCCGGCCCATTGACGGCCTGCTGACAATCGGGCGCGGCCAGCGTGTCGGCATCTTTGCCGGCGCCGGCGTGGGCAAGAGCACGCTTCTGTCGGCCATCGCGCGAAATGCGGACGCCGACACCATCGTTCTGGCGCTGATCGGCGAGCGCGGCCGGGAGGTGCGCGGCTTCATCGAAGACGACCTCAAGAAAGAAGGCATGGCCAAGTCCACCGTGGTCGTCTCGACCAGTGATCAGCCGGCGCTGCTTCGCTTGCGGGCTGCCTACACGGCCACCGCGATCGCGGAATCCGCTCGTGCCAAGGGGCACCGCGTGGTTCTCATGATGGACTCCGTCACCCGGTTCGCGCGAGCCCTGCGCGACGTGGGTCTGGCCGCCGGCGAGCCCCCCGGACGCCAGGGCTTTCCGGCTTCCGTTTTCGCCACGCTGCCCCTGCTCTTCGAACGCGCCGGCAACGACGAATACGGCTCCATCACCGCATTCTACACGGTGCTGGTCACGGGCGACGACATGTCGGAACCGGTGGCCGACGAAACCAAGAGCCTTCTGGACGGCCACATCGTGCTCTCGCGCAAACTGGCCCAGCGCCAGCACTACCCGGCGATCGACATCAGCCAGAGCGTCAGCCGCGTGATGAACGCCGTGATCACGCCTCGGCACCGCAAGTTGGCAGAGTACCTCAAGGAGATAATCAGCGTCTATGAACAGAACGAGGACAAGATCACTCTCGGTCTCTATGTGGAGGGCACGGACGAGCGCATCGACCGCGCCCGCAACCGCATTAAGGATGTCCAGGCCTTCCTCACGCGCCGGGGATCGGTCAACCTCGCCGCCTCGCTGTCGGAGATGGAAACGCTTTGCGGAAAGGATCTGGCGTGATCCATGCCCGCGGCCCGCTTCAGATTCTCCCTGCAGCCGGCTCTGGATCATGCCCTGTCCGAACAGGAGCACTGCCAGCGCAATCTGGCGATTGCCCTGAGCAATGTTGCCTCCGAGCGGGCCGAATTGAATCGTTACCTAAATGTCCTGGAACAAACTCGGCAACAGATCCGCGACGAGTACGATAAGATGGTGATACCGTTGCAACAGCGGCTGAGCGTTTCGGGGCTGACCGCCCGCAGCCGCTACCTTGAGAGCTTGGGTGACCGCGAAGCCGCCGACCTCGCAGCGATTGACAGGCAGCGAGCCCGCCTGAACGCCGCCGAACATGTCTTGGCCGACCGGCGTGAGGATCTCGCCAGGCAGACGGCCGAGGTCGAGGCCCTTGACAAATTGAAGGAAAAGCAGAACGCTGAATTCCAAGCCGAATTGCTCAAGGCCGAGGATACCGAACGCGACGACCAGGCAACGCTCCAGTTCAAACGGAAGAAGGCGTGATTCGCCTTGGGGAGTATGCGATGGAACCGGTCAGGAACGACAATTCCTCCTCCCGCCGGGCCGAGACGGCGCAAGAGCGGGCGCGCCGGGATGCCATCAAGGGCGATGCCAGCCGAGGTGAACGCACGGCGCAGTTCCAACGCATGATGGGCGATATCGAGCGAGATCCGAAGACCGCCCCGCGGCCCTTCGAGCCGTTGGAGGCATCCGACTCCAAATCGCCGGCGGATGCCGAGCCGGCCGCCGATGCCGATGCGGACGCGGAGCTGCAGGGATATGGACCGGGATTTGACAACGAGGTTGTCCTCAGCAAGTCGGCGGCCCAGTTTCTGGGCGAGATGTCCGGTCCCGGCAGACCCTCCAGTTCCGATTCGTTGCCCGAATCCGACACCTCGCCGACGCCGGCGCACCTCGCCGCTCAGAGCGGGCCGCCGGCGTCTGGATCGCGCGATCTCATCCGGCGCCGCGCGGAGGCGGACCAATCCCCCGCCTCGACGTCCGATCAGGATGATGCTTCATCGGAGGCGCTGTCCTCGGGCCTTCCCACTGCCTCCGCGCCGCCGCCACGAAATCCGGCCGCCGCAGCCGGCGCCGGCCGGTCCATCACCATCCCGCCCGATGTGCAGCGGTTTGTGGAATACGCCGCCATCACGCGTAATGCCCAGGGTTGCGTGGAGTTCTTCTTGGGCCTGAACCAAGGCGTCCTAGGTGGTGTGGGCATTCGCATCTCCGCCTACGGAAATCGGCGAGTCGGTGTGCGCGTTACCACCGGCGGGCGAAACGGCGCGGCAGACGATCCGGATTTCGAGTCGCTGGTCCAGACTCTGCGACAGCGTGGAATCGAAGTCGTGGAAACGGTGTTCGATTGACATGCCTTGATTGGCAACGCCGGCTTGCCAACCGGTGGTGGCGGCTCTGGTGGTGACTAGCCCGGATTCCCACAGAATCTAATTGAGCTAACAAAACTGCTGGCCATCTGAGCGGAGTGGACCGGAAATACCTGGATGTTCCAGAATTGTCTTGTTATCATTTATATAGAGTGGTATACTGATTACCACAGATATACATGGAGCCGGCGGGTATTCAAATAGATTCGCAGAATACCCATGATTATGCGGAAATATCGCCGGTTCAGGCCAGTCACGCTTCTTGCAGGGACGCAGGTAACTGCGTGGATATATGTCAAATCACTCTACCGATACGATAATGCTCCGGAAACGCTTCCTCCAGCGCCAAAACACCGCCCACCGCCAGTACGAGGCCCTCCGGGCCTTCCTCGTCGAGGGCCTTTCCTCGCACCAGG
>JBEKVL010000275.1:0-7909 GCA_049514055.1 Tepidisphaeraceae bacterium
AGTTCCGCGAGTCGGCCCGCGTGCTGCTGGCCACCGAATCGGGCAGCGAGGGCCGCAACCTCCAGTTCGCCCACGGGCTGTGCAACTTCGATTTGCCCTGGAACCCGATGAAGATCGAGCAGCGCATCGGCCGCCTCAGCCGCATCGGGCAGAAGCACGACGTCGAGGTGTTCAACCTCGTCGCCTCCGGCACGATCGAGGCCGCCGTGCTGCACCTGCTCGAGGCCAAGCTCAACATGTTCGAGCTGGTCATCGGCGAGGTGGACATGATCCTGGGCAACCTCGAAGAGGAACGCGAGTTCGAGGATGTCGTGGCCGACCTCTGGGCCGCGTCGGCCAGCACGGACGAATTCACCGCCCGCATGGAGCTGCTGGGCAACCGCCTGCTGGCGGCCAAGGTCGCCTATTTCCGCCAGAAGACGCAGGATGAGAAGCTCTTCGGCAATCGTTTCGCTCCCGAAGGTTGAACGCACCCGTGACCCGCTTTGCCACACAACTTCCCGATCTGCCGCCGCTGGAGCAGTTCCTGCGCGACTACACGGAGCTGCGCCAGGGTGCGTGGGATGAAATCGAGCCGCAGGTGTACGACGTGCTGATGGACGAGGAGGTCCTGCGCGTGACGTTCGACCCGGAGGCGCTGGCCGAGCATCCGGCCGCCCAGCTTGCCAGCGCCGGCTCGCCACTGGTCGATCGCCTGCTGGCCGATGCCCGGCAGCGCTGGAATTTCGCGCGACTGCACCGGCTTGGACTTAACCTGCACCCGCACAACCTCGAAGCCCGCCTGCGCCGGACGATCGCGCTGTCGGACAAGCAGACGCTGCGACTCGACCGCGTGCGGCCGATGAACTTCACGCAGGCCGTCTACTGGTTCACGGCCGAGTTCATCAGCGACCAGCGCGAGCAGGACGTGCTGAGCGTCGGCGCCGATCTGCACCATCTGCGCGAAGTACGGCACCTGGACCGGCTGCTGGATCTGAATCAGCTATCCGATGCGCCCGTGGAGTTGTACGCCGATGCCCGCCGGGCCAGCGTCTCCGCGGGTTATCGGCTGGCCAGGGACAGCGCCGTGCGCACGCTCGGCACGCTGGCCAACACCCGGGCCCGCGAGATTGCGGTGCGCGTCGACCGGCAGGCCGGGCGCATGCAGCGGTATTACGACCAGTTGCAGGCCGAGATCGACGAACGGGCCGGACGCGAGGCGCGCCGGGAGGCTGACGACGAAGCCGAGTCGCGATTGGAATCCCGGAAACAGGCCGTTGTGCGCGAGCGGCAGTTGCGCATTGCCGAAGTTCGTCAGAAGGGCGAGTTACGCGTGCGGATGGAACTGTCGAATCTGCTGTTGATCCAGCAGCCCAAACTACTCCTGTATGCGACTCTCGCCGAACACCGGCAATCGGCGGCCATCGAGATCATCTGGGACCCGCTCACCGATGCGATGGAGGCGGTCGCGTGTCCAAAATGCCGCCGTCCCGGATTCGCGTTCCGGTTCGAGCCGCGTGGCGGCCTCGGTTGTCCCGACTGCATCGGTGCGGGCGGGCACGGGTAGTGTTCCGTCGGCTCGGCAGTTGACCGGCCAGCCCGCCAGTTGGTCAGACCCGACAGTTCCTGCTGACGAGCCGTGAGCGCAGGCGCTTTGCCTGCGTTCCTGGTAATGTCCCGTTACCACTGGTCCGATTGGGGACAACACACATCTCAATGACACTAAAATGACGGGCGCATGCCTGTGCAGGGAGACAGCGGATAGATATGATCGTGTGGTTGTTGTGGCGACGTTCCATTTCGTGCGCGAAGGGCTATGATCGACACCCCGTGACGGGTTGATCGTGGATATCCCGGACTCGATGGCTGAGTTTTGCGGCCGGTGTGGCCGGATCGTCGCTGGCTGTGCAGATCACATCATGCGTATCGTTCATGTGACCGCTACTCTGGATCCCTCTGCCGGTGGGTTGCCCGCCGTGGCTGTTCGTTTGGCCGCGGCCCAGTCGGCGGCGGGACACCGGGTGGAGATGGTGTCGCACAGCAATGCCGCGATCGACGGGGACGTTCACCGTTCCATGGAGCGAGTTCCCGGCGGCCAGAACATCGTGCGCCACTCCGTTCCCATTCGCAATTCATTGGATTGGGCTGTCGCCTTCGGAAGTCGGCGGATATTGCCCGGCATCATTCGCGGGGCCGATGTCGTCCATATTCACGGGATCTGGGATCCGATCGTGCGCTGGGCCGGGATTCTCGCGTATCGCGCGGGTGTGCCGTACGTGATCGCCCCCCACGGCATGCTCGATCCCTGGAGCCTCCGGCAGAAGAGATGGAAGAAGAAGATCGTGCTTTTTCTTGCCTATCGGCGTTTCATCGAGCGGTCGGCGGCCCTTCACTGTCTCAATGAGACAGAAAAGCAACTCATTGTCGCGGGCGGATTCCGTTGCCGGTATGAAGTGATTCCGAACGGTGTTTTCCTCAACGAAATCGACCCCCTGCCCGAGCGCGGCGGGTTTGCCCGGCGCTTCCCCGCGCTGCAAGGCCGGCGGTTTGTTCTGTTCCTCTCCCGCCTCCATTACAAAAAGGGGCTGGACTATCTGGCGGAGGCTTTTGCCCTGCTGGCCGGGCGCTTCCGCGATGTGGACCTGGTGGTGGCCGGGCCGGACGGCGGCGCGGAGGCGGACTTCCGCAGACAGATCTCGCAGCATCAACTGGCCGGGCGCGTCCACCTCGTCGGCCCGCTCTACGGCCCGGAGAAATTCGAGGCGATTGTCGATGCCTCGTGTCTCTGCCTTCCGAGCCGCCAGGAAGGCTTTTCCATCGCGATCACCGAGGCGCTGGGCTGCGGAACGCCGGTCGTCATCTCCAGGCAATGCAATTTCCCCGAAGTGGCCGCCAGCAAGGCGGGCATCGAAACCGAACTGGACGCTCCGGTCATCGCCGGCGCGCTGTCCCGCCTGCTGGAGGACCCGGAACTCATGCGGAGCATGGGCCGGGCCGGACGCGCCCTTGTCGAGGAGCGGTTTACCTGGCCCAAGGTGGCCGAACTGACGCTGGATCTGTATTCTCGCATCGTCAAGAAAGCGTGATCGCTGCGCCTGATCTGCTCCGTTCCCATGAGAATACTACACGTCATCTCCTCGCTGGATCCGGTCTTTGGCGGGCCGCCGGCCATCGCCGTACGGCTGGCGTCGGCCCAGGCCGCGCTGGGACACGATGTCTCCATTCTGCATTATGGCACTGGAGTATCACATACGAAGCCATCCGATGTGTATTCGGGTGTGGCAGGCTTCGATCGCCTGCACCTGCTGACGCTCAAGCCGGCGACCCGCCTGGAGCGTATCACGGGAATGGCGGCCAGGAGCGCGATCCGGATCGCGCTTGCCGGGTCACCTTGCGACATCCTGCACCTGCACAGCCTGTGGGATGCGATCACCCGCGCGTCCGCGTCCGAGGCCGACCGGAAGGGCGTGCCCTACGTGATTCTGCTCAATGGCGTCCTCGATCCGTGGAGCCTGGCCCAGAAGGCGTGGAAGAAGAAGCTGTTCCTGGCACTGTACGTCCGCCGCCTGCTCGATCGCGCGGCATGGATACACTATGGCAACGAGGACGAGCGCCGGCTGGTCGCGCCGCTGGGGCTCACGGCGACCGCGGTCATTCTCCCCAACGGCGTCAGTCCCCAGGACATCGAGAACCTTCCCGCAAAAGGCAGTTTCCTCGGCCGCCATCCCGAGTTGGCCGGCCGCAGGTACATCCTGTTCTTCTCCCGTCTTCACCACAAGAAGGGCCTGGACCATCTCGCCGACGCATTCAAACTCGTGGCGCCGAGGTTCCCCGACGTGGATCTGCTGGTGGCCGGCCCCGACGAAGGCGCGCGCGCCGATTTCGAGTTGCGTATCCGCGAACATGGCCTGGAGGCTCGCACGCACCTTGTCGGCCCGGTCTATGGGGCGGATCGCTTCGCGCTCATGGTCGATGCCGCGGTCTTCTGCCTGCCCAGCCGCCAGGAGGGGTTTTCCATGGCAATCACCGAAGCGCTGGGCGCCGGACTGCCCGTGGTCGTGTCCGAGAACTGTCACTTCCCCGAGGTGCGGCAGCACGATGCCGGGCATGTCGTCCCCCTCGATTCCCCTGCCATCGCCGATGCCCTGGCTGATGTCCTCGCAGACCCCGCCCGGGCGGCCGCCATGGGCGCGCGCGGCAGATCGCTCGTGCTCGCGCGATTCGTCTGGCCGAAAGTGGCCGAAATGTGCGTGGAGGCCTACCGGACGGCGATCAACTCACGACACCGCATATAGGCACAATTAGTCATCGCGTGTTGCTCCCCATCGGCGTGGTCACATTGCCGGACCCGCGACGGATCGAGACGCTCACGACGCGCTCCTCGGGGCAGGCCGCGGCGAACTCGTCCCAGTATTTGCTGATGAACGTCCGCGTCGCCCAGGCCGTGCCGTCGGCCAGGCCGCAGATCGTCGTGCCGGGCATGATGCCCATCGTCTTCTCCAGTTCCAGCAGCATGTCCAGGTCCTCACGCCTGCCTTGCCGCGCCAGAATCCGGTCGAGAATCTTCGCCATCCAGCCCGAGCCCTCGCGGCAGGGCGTACACTGGCCGCAGGATTCGTGGGCGTAGAAGCGCACACAGTTGCGCAGCGCCGCGATCATGTCGGTGTGCTCGTTCATGACGATCATTCCGGCCGTGCCCAGACCCAGGCAGCCGCCGCGGAAACGCACATCGTCGAAGTCGAGCCGGATGTCGAGCTGGTCCGGCCCGAGCACGCCCATGGAGATGCCGCCGCAGATAGCGCCTTTGTACCGGCCGCCCTTCATGCCGCCGGAGAGTTTGTTGATGGCGTAGTCAAGCGTGATGCCCAGTTCGTCTTCGTAGACGCCGGGCTTGTTTAGATGGCCGCTCATGCCGTAAAGCTTGGGGCCGGGCGAGCTGGGCGTGCCCATGGATTTGAACCAGAGCGGCCCGCGCTCGATGATGTGCGGGACACAACAAAGTGTCTCAACATTATTGATGACGGTCGGCTTGCCGAAAGCCCCGGCGATGGCCGGGAACGGCGGCTTGTTTCGCGGCCAGCCGCGCTTGCCCTCCAAGGCCTCCAGCAGTCCCGTTTCCTCTCCACAGATGTAGGCACCCGCGCCGCGATGCACGTGGCACTCGAGCTTCGCGTTGCCGCCGAGGATCCCCTGCTGGCCGAAGATGCCGTGTCGATACGCCTCGGCGATCGCCCGCTCGAGCACCTTCGCCTGCCGGTGGTATTCGCCGCGGATGAAGATGTAGGCCACATCGCACTGCGTGGCCAGCGCGGCGATGGCGATCCCTTCAAGCAACTGGTGCGGATCGTAGTCGGCCAGATACCGGTCCTTGAACGTCCCCGGCTCCGACTCGTCGAAATTCACGGCCAGATAGTGCGGCCCCTTCTTTTCCTTGGGAATGAACGACCACTTCTGTCCGGCCGAAAACCCCGCCCCGCCGCGCCCTCGCAGTCCGGAATCGGTGACGGTCTTGATGATCTCCTCGGGCTTCATGGCGAGCGATTTCTTCAGCGACGCATAGCCGCCGCTGGCGACGTAGTCGTCGTACCAGTACAGTTTTCGCTGCGCCGGGTCATTGGGAATGCGTCTGAGGAGGACGGGTTCGGTGAATGCCATGGTCGTCGTTTAGTCCGTAGTCCGTGGTCCGTGGCCAGTAGCGGCAGAAACAACTACTGACCACGGACCACTGACTACGGACTGTTCTCCTTCTTCTTTTCCACAATCACTTCATCAATCACGGTTCGCCGCAACACCAGCCCGGGTTGGTCGGGATGTTCGGCCTCCTCGACGCGCTCTTGGCGATGCACGACTTCCTGCGTCTTCTGCACATCCGTCCTGACCGCATTGCGCACATGCCCGATCTGGCGTCCCAGCCAGCCGAGAAATCCGTCGCCAGGCTTTTCCTTGGCCATTTGCGTCATCCGTCACTCGTGGCACAGGCGTCTCGCCTGTGTTCTGTGGTTTCACATGCCTCGGGCGTTCTGTCCAATCGAATCGTAGGGTCCGCTTCAGCGGACGCGGCAGAATCATCTCATGCAAACAGCAGCCGCCTTCCTTTGGGCTGCGGCACCGGATCGCCAAATTCCTTCGCCGTGTCGATCCAGAGAGCCCTGGCCTCACGGGCGCTGGCCAAGGCGGATTCATAGCTTTCGCCGTGTGCCATGCAACCGTGCAATTCCGGCACTTCGGCTATGAACGCCTGATCTTCATCGCTCCGATAGATGATGATTTCGTAGCGATCCGTCATATTTCACCAGCCGATCGTCGGATCCCGGTACTCATGCGGATCCTCCGGCAGCGAATCGAGCAACTTCTCCAATTGTTCCGCCGTCAGGTCCTCGTGCAGCACTTCGTTGCACAGCATGGCCGGCGCCGTTCCACACGACCCCAGGCATTCCATTTCCACCAGCGTGAACTTCCCGTCCGGCGTGGTTTCGCCCGGCTCGATCTTCAGCTTCTTGCGGATGGCATCGGTCAACCGCTTCGACCCGCAAATCTCGCAGGTCAACGACCGGCACACCTGTAGCAAATACTTGCCCTTTGGCTTGAGCCAGTATTCCTCGTAAAACGACGCCGTATCCAGCACCTGCGCCGGCGCAAGCTCCAAAAACTCCGCCAGTTCCCGCATCGCCGCCGTCGGTATCCAGTTGTACGCATGCTGGATCATGTGCAGCGCCGGCAGCACAACCGCCTGCTTCGTCGGATACCGGGGAAAATACTTCTCGCGGAGATGGTTCTTCATCTCGTCGGTGAGATACAGTTGCTCCGGCGTCTGCACATCGCTTCGTCTATTCTCAACTCGCCAGGACATGCGTCACCTATCCAGTTCCGCCGCGATCACATTGATGCTCCCGAGAATCGCCACCGTCTCCGAAATCGTGTGCCCCTCGATCAGCTTGGGAAACACCGAGTAGTTGATGAAACTGCACGGCCGGCACCGCGCCCGCCAGGGCACGTTGCCGCCGGCGCTGACGATGTAGTACCCAAGCTCGCCGTTGCCCGATTCGATACATCCGTACAGTTCCCCCCTGGGCGCCTCGAAGCCCCGGTTCCACATGATCATCTCGAACTGCTGGATCAGCCCCTCGATGCTGCCGTACACCTGGTCCTTGGGCGGCAGCACCTCCTTGCCTTCGGGGCTGACGTTTACGGACCCTGCCGGAATATTGTCGATAAGCTGGCGGATGATGTTCGCCGACTGCTTCATCTCCTCCAGCCGCACCAGATACCGGGCGTATACATCACCCGTGGTCATTACCGGCACCTTGAAGTCAATAGCCGCCGCCCCCCGGCCGTCCCAGTTGGCGGCGAAGCAGAGGTACGGCTCGTCCTTGCGGATGTCCCGCCTCACGCCGGCCGCCCGCGCCATCGGCCCCGACAGGCCCCAGGCGATCGCCTCCGCCGCGGAGATGGCGCTGACGCCCCGGGTGCGGTCGATGAAAATGCGGTTCTTGTTCAGCAGCGTCTCGAGGCCGTCGATCGCCCTGGGGAGCGCGTCGTCGAGAAAACGCCCGACCATCCGGCCGAACACCGCCTCGTCCGGCAGGTCCATGTTCAACCCGCCCACGCGCGTCCAGGAATTGTGATAGCGCTGTCCCGAAATGTACTCAAAGATGTCATATATGGACTCGCGCTCGTTGAAGCCGTACAGGAACGCCGTGTACGCCCCCAGATCCAGCCCCGCCGCACCCACGCACAGCAGGTGGGACTGGATCCGCCCCAGTTCACCGGCGATCGTCCGCAGTACCTTGCAGCGCGGGGTCGGATCGACGCCCAGCAGCTTCTCCACCGTCCCGTGCCAGGCCAGTTCGTTGTAGACCGGAGCGGAGTAGTCCATCCGGTCTACAACAGTGACATATTGATTGTAATTGAGGTGTTCGCCGAGCTTCTC
>JBEKVL010000276.1:0-7897 GCA_049514055.1 Tepidisphaeraceae bacterium
TGACAGCCCATCGTGTCGCGAGAACCGGTGGTGCGGCCGGCGAACCATCTTGATTCGCGATGGTCAGGCCCAGGAGCTTCTTGCCGGGCGAGGCCGCCATGAAGATCTCGGTGCTGGAGTACGCAAGCGGCCACAGTGCCATGAGCAGGACGGCCACGATCGAGACACCGGCGGCCGCCCCACCGCCTCTCGATGCCGCCGTAAACGCGCCGAACCCGAAAACCAGACTAAGCAGCACCATCCCGACGAGAATGATCACGCCGTCAATGATCGCCGCGCCAAGACGAATTCCAAAACCTTGCCGTTGCATGTGTACTCTCCTTCTTGAAATGTCTTGGAGAGTGTACCGTCGTTGGCCTGCAAAGGCAAAATGAGTCGTGCTTCATGATCAGGCTCTACCGGCATGGGTTGCCGGTCGGGCAGACTATCCATTCGTCCGCCGCGGCAGATTGCTCGGGCCGGCGTGGCCGACCACCTGGCCGTGGCCGGGGCTCTTGTTGAAGCTGCGCGGCAGTTCAGATTTGCTGTGGCCCAGCGCTGTATTGAGCGAGTTGGCCGCCGCCAGCGACGGGTGCTTCGTCATGCTCTCCTTGAGCTGCTTGAACGCCCCGGACTCCTTGCCGGGCGTCTGTGGCTCGGCGCCGTGTTGCAAACGGGCCTTGGTCAGCAGCATTCTCGCCACTGATGCGGCCGCCTGCCGGGTGTCGATCGCCGGCGACGATTCGCTGACGGAGGACGGCTTCTGCTCTGTCTTTGCTTCAGCCGCAATTGTCTTCTTTGTCTTCTTAGCCATGATTACTCTCCTTGTTTTCCGAAAGAACCTGTAGCCGCGATGGCTGATCAGGGTGCGGCTTAGTCGCCGCCGAACCCGCGATCGACGATCGCGGCTACAGATCACAGATTCTCAAGCCGTTCGCGTTTGTCCAGATCGAGCAGGGCGGAGATCAAATCCTCAAGCTCGCCCTCCATGATCTTGGACAGATTGAAATTCTTCTCGCCGCCGCCTTCGCCGCCGAGGCGATGGTCCGTGCAGCGGTTCTGCGGGAAATTGTACGTGCGAATCCGCTGGGATCGATCCCCGGAGCCCATCATCGCCTTCCGCGCGCCGGTAACGGCCGCGTGCTGTTTGGCCCGCTCGGTTTCGTGAAGCGTCGCTCGCAGCAACGCCCAGGCCCGCTCCTTGTTCTGCGATTGCGACTTCTGTTCGGTCATCTTGAACCGGAGGCCGGACGGCTTGTGGAAAAGCTGCCAGCCGGTCTCGACCTTGTTTACGTTTTGTCCACCGGGCCCACCACCACGGCAGCCGCATTCCTCGACGTCCTTGGGGTCCACATGGATCTTCACATCGGGCAACTCGGGCAATACGGCGACCGTGGCCGCCGAGGTGTGGATACGGCCCTGGGCCTCGGTTTCCGGCACGCGCTGCACGCGATGCCCGCCGGCCTCGAACTGAAAATGTCGGTAGGCCCCGGAGCCTTTCACGTTGACGATCACTTCCTTGAACCCGCCGCGTTCCGAGACGGAGAGATCGGAGACATCCCAACTCCAGTGGGTGCGCTCGACATATTTGCGGTACATCTCGAACAGATCGCGGGCGAAGAGCGCCGCCTCTTCACCGCCCGTGCCGGCACGAATTTCCAGGAAGAAGGAGTCCACCGCGTTGTCCTCGGCCGCCACAAACTCATCCTTGAGCGACTCCAGCAGGGTACTCGCCCGCCCGGTCGCCGCCGGCAGTTCGGCCTCGGCCATGGCCGCCATGTCGGTATCCGCCTTGGCAGCCGCCAGATGCTCGAGGTCCGCGATCTCGGCCAGCACCTTCAGATACTCGCGATAGCGGCCGACGATGGCGCTCAGCCGACCCTGCTCGCGGGTGACGGAGATGAGCAGCGGCGTATTGGCGAGGACGGCCGGATCGTTGAGCGATTCGCGGAGTTCGTCCCACCGGGCGGCCATCTCATCAAGCCGACGGAGCAGAGCGGGCGGAACTGGGGGAATGGCGGAAGACATCCTGGAATAGTCCTGAGTGCTGAGTTCTGAGTGCTGCGTAGGCAGCACTTTGTGCCTACGTGACTGTTGCCGTCTAGTAGTCCTGAGTCCGCGTCCGCTGAAGCGGACCCTGCGTTCTCCACTTTGTGCCTACGTGCCTCTGTGCCTTCGTGCCTTTGCGCCTACGCCACCGCGATCGTCACCAGCTTCTTCGGCACATACTTTGCCGTCTTGATCGTCTTGCCTTCGATCCACGGTTTCACCCGTTCACACTTCATCGCCATTTCCAGCACCGTCTTTTCATCGGCGTTGGCGGGGACGACGATCTTGTCGCGAATCTTGCCGTTGACCTGTACCGGCAATTCGATTGTGGACTCGACGAGTTTGGCCGGATCGTAGGCGGGCCACGGATGGCGGGCCAGCGAGCCGGTGTGCCCGAGCCGCTCCCACATTTCCTCGCAGATGTGCGGGGCGAAGGGGGCCAGCAGCAGCGCGAAATTCTCTGCGAGTTCGCGAGGCAATCCGTCCTTGAAGACTTCAGAATGAAGCTTATTGTTCAATTCGATGAGTTTTGCGATGGCTGTATTAAATCGGAGTGATTCAATATCTTCGGTCACCTCTTTGATGGTGCGGTGCATCTTTCGTTCGATGTCTTGACGAATACCGTAGAGACCTTGATCGATCTTATCGGAGGTGTTAGTCGTTGGGACCTCCGGCGGTACGATGGGTTGTGCGACAATTTCGGGAGCAGAGAATTCTGGATCGAGGCCATAAGTTCGTCCCACACTAGTCAAAAAGCGACGCATGCCGACAATGTCGCGGGTGTTCCATGGCTTGCTGGCTTCCAGTGGACCCATGTACATCTCGTAGAGACGGAAGCAGTCGGCCCCGAATTCCTTGAGGATTTCGTCGGGGTTGACCACGTTGCCGCGGCTCTTCGACATCTTAAAAGCCTGAGCATGAACCCGGATGGTTGGATCTGTCTTGCTGTAGTAGGCGTCGCCGCGCTTGATGACATCTTGGGCTGAGAGCAGCTTCGCGAACACACTCTTCCCTGTCCGTTTGTCAACACTCTCCACGCCGTCCACATCTGGATCCTTCTTGGTGAGTTGTTCGAGCTGCGCCTCGGACAGTCTGGACCAGTTGTCGTCAACAAATTCAGCAGACACCGGAACGAACTTGAGATCGCTCCATGTAAGCGTGCCGTCGGCTCCAACCGTTGAATCGTCTCGCAAAAACTCGCGGTATTCAACTTCGCCTAGGATCAGTCCTTGGTTGATCAGTCTCTGGAATGGCTCCGGCGTGCTGACGTGGCCGAGATCGAACAGCACCTTGTGCCAGAACCGGGCATAGAGCAGGTGCAGCACAGCATGCTCGGCCCCGCCGACATACAGGTCCACCGGCATCCAGTATTTCTCTTTGGCCGGGTTCAGGAATCGCTCGGTGTTCTTCGGGTCGATGTATCGCAGGTAATACCAGCACGAACCGGCCCACTGCGGCATGGTGTTCGTCTCTCGCCTGTAGACCTTGCCATCCTTTTCGTAGCCGAGCCACTGCGTCGCCTTGGAGAGCGGCGGCTCGGGCGTGCCCGTGGGCTTGAAATCCTCCATCTCCGGGAGCAGCACCGGCAGCTCGTCGTCGCGCAGCGAATGCGCGTTGCCCTGTTCGTCGATCACGACCGGGAACGGCTCGCCCCAGTAGCGCTGACGCGAGAAGAGCCAGTCGCGGAGCTTGTATTTCACGGTCTGTTTCGCCACGCCCTGCGCGTGCAGGAAATGGACGATCTTCTCTTGGGCTTCGGGTGTCGGCAGGCCGTTGATGACATCGGAGTTGATCGAGATCCCCTCATCACAGAAGGCGCTGTCGATGGGGGCTTCGCATGTGGCCGAAGAAGTGCCGCCAGTGCCCTCACTGGCGGTCTTTGGCGTTGCATGCCCGTGTCGGATTCCGCCGGTGGGGGCACCAGCGGCACTGCATACGGGCGCTTTGTCCGCAGCCGGCTTCACCACCTGGCGGATCGGCAGTTTGAATTTGGTCGCGAAATCAAAGTCGCGCTGGTCGTGTGCCGGGACGGCCATGATCGCCCCGGTGCCATAGCCCATCAGCACGTAGTCCGCGATCCAGATCGGGATTCGTTCGTCGTTGACCGGGTTCACGGCGTAAGCGCCGGTGAAGACACCGCTCTTGTCCTTGGCCTCGGCCATGCGGTCGCGTTCGCTGCGCGTCGCACAGGCCGTCTTGTATGCTTCGACCGCTGCTTTCTGGTCTGCCGTCGTCACCCGATCGACAACCGGGTGCTCCGGCGCCAGCACCATGTACGTGGCCCCGTACAGCGTGTCGGGACGCGTGGTGAAAACGGTGACGCTTGCGTCCTCGTCGTCCTGATCGAGTCCTTCGATCTGGAAATCCACGTCGGCCCCGACGGACTTGCCGATCCAGTTGCGCTGCATGTCCTTGAGGCTTTCCGGCCAGCTCAGCAGGTTCAGGTCTTCGGCGAGCCGTTCGGCGTAGGTGGTGATGCGGAGCATCCACTGCCGCAGCGGCCGACGTTCCACGGGGAATCCGCCAACTTCGCTCCGGCCGTCGATCACCTCTTCATTGGCCAGCACGGTGCCCAGCGACGGGCACCAGTTGACGGCCACCTCGGCCGTGTACGCCAGGCGCTGGCCGTCAATAACTTCGCGTTTCTCGTCATCCGACAGCTCCGACCAGAGCCGTTCGATGCGGACCTCGCCGGCCAGTTGCTCCATGCCTTCCCCAGCCGGATTGAGGTGAATTGAGTTGTCGGGGGCGACGACGTAATTCTCATTGACCAGTTGTTCCATCAGGAACCCGATGGGCTTGGCTTTCTGCTCGACCGGATCGAAGTAGCTGTTGTAGATTCGCAGGAAGATCCACTGCGTCCATTTGTAGTATCCGGGGTCGGTGGTATCGACCTCGCGGTCCCAGTCGTAGGAGAGCCCCAGCGCCTGGATCTGCCGCCGGAACGTGGCAATGTTGGTTTCGGTGGTGATACGCGGATGAGTGTTGGTCTTGACGGCATACTGCTCGGCTGGCAGGCCGAAAGCGTCCCAGCCAATGGGGTGCAGGACGTTGCGGCCCTTCATCCGCAGGTAGCGGGAGTAGATGTCAGTGGCGGTATAGCCTTCGGGATGGCCGACGTGCAGGCCGGAACCGCTGGGATATGGAAACATATCCAGCACATAGGCCTTCGGCATGTTGGCGGCCTCGGCCGGTTCAAGCGCACGGAACGACTTGTTCTTCAGCCAGTATTCCTGCCACTTCTTCTCGATCGTCGTAAAGTTGTAGGGCATAGACCTTGGGATCATAACGCAAGCGGGTGAAATCGTGAACGGCGGGCGAGGATCGGACGTCAGACCGGGCAGGGCTTTAACATTTGAGGCACCACGGCGTTTGGATGGCTTCGGGGGGGACGAGAATGTCCCCCACTCAGCCATCCAATGACAGGCAAGAACGTCTGTCCTACCGGGAATTCTGCCAAATGCGATGGCCCTGTCAGAACCGGTACGCCACGATTTGGTTGCAAATCCGTGTTGGCGGCCACCGAAAAGATTTGTCGGAGCACACGCGAAGAGCCCATGCCCCGAGGCTGCGGATGCAGATTGGGGTGGCGGAGCCAACCGTGAAGGGCCGAAGGGAGGGGTGGGTGGGATAGCGGATGGCGCAAAGAAAGTGCCTGGGTGTTTATGGTTTCGCCGATTTGAGACATAAATGGCTACTTGCAAGGTGGTTATGAGTTGGGCTGAACGGCTATCGCCGTGGCGGGCGTGGGAGGGCCGGGGGAATGCTGCAGGACGTTGGAATGTAGGCGCTGGCGGCCGGATATGCCGGCGATGGCGGCGAGGGCGCGGCCGCTGGCGGGGCTTGGCGCAGACGAGAATCTGCCTCGCTCTGGGAGCATCGTGCGGAGGGGTCGCAGAGGTGAAGCGTGCGCGGGCCGCGTCAGGGGCTGCGGCTGCGCGGGCGGGGGATCTCCCGGACATGCAGCAGTTCGTCGCAGCCGCAGTGCGGGCAGACCGGAACAAAGGGATGGAAAAGCGGTGGCTCCTGGGCGGGCTCCTCGACGAGAGGCGCCGCGGGTTGTTGCAGTTGCAGCAGCAGACGCACCTGCTGCCCGAGGCCGCGCCGGCGCGCCGTAATAGCGGACCTTGTGGAACCCCTTCGGCAGGATGTGCTGCAGGAAGCGGCTGACGAACTCCACACCCTCCAAGCGGCAGGTGCGCTGGCGGTTGGCCTTGAACAGTGGGAATGTAAGTTGTGGGTGGTTCGGGGGTTAACTGTGGAATTGGCAACCGGGCAGAGCGTGGGGAGGCGGGTATGCCCGTCTTTTCCGGCAAATGCCACCTGCAGCCGTGATCGTTGATCGCGGCCGAGCACCGCGATCAACGATTGCGGCTACAAATACACGGTTTGCCAAGAAGTACGGGCAGACCCGGGGAGACTTCTGGCGGTGGGGAAGGACCGCGGCAAGGGTATGGCTGATACCATGATACATGGCTGCAACCGCGTCTTTGACGCCGGTTTGATTCGCAGGCTGTCGCATGGGGAACTCGAAACCCTCCTGGCCTTCCCGCAATTCGCCGACAACGGCACCGGCATCGCTCGGCCCACCGTCGCCACCATCGCCGAAATGACCGGCACCACGCCGCGGTTGGTCCGCCTGGCCATCAATGGGCTGCTTCGTCTCTTCGTGCCTTCGTGTTTAATCTGTTTCTGGTGACAGAGTCAGACAACCGCGCTACGGCAGAGGCAGATCCTTGAACTCGAACGGAATCGCGATCTCCCGGCTCTCGATGACCACGTCCCAGACCAGCTTGAGCGGCTCTGCCAGTGCGCCGGCCTGGCCCATCGGCGCCTGGCGGTAGAACGTCAGTGTCGCTTCCGTTTCCGCCTGCTCGGCGGCCAGTTTGGCCGGGGCGGGGTTGGGTGCTCCGCCGGGCTGCCCGACCATCCCGCCGGGGCCGTTGATCCAGACGCCGCCACCCCATTGTCCGCCGGCCGAGATGAATTCCTGTCCATCGGCGTCGACCAGCCGCATTCCCGGATTGCTCAGCGTGTCCTGGAATTGCCGCGGGTCCATCTTGTCGCGGTAGAACACCACCGTTGCCTGATATTGCCACTCATTCAGCCGCTTGACGCCCTTGAGCAGCATCCGCCGACCACCCACGGTTTTCTCCACGTTCTCGGCCTTGGTCACCTCGGGGATCTCCACCTTCTCGCCTTTGATCTGCACCACAGCGCGTATCTTGCCCCGCAGCGACGCGATCTTCTCGCCCGCGCCTGGCGGATACACCAGGGGCACCGCCATCCAGCCAATGGCCCGGGTGTAGTTCCACGCCGCCCGCTGCACTGGTGGCGCCTGCCCCGCGGGCACGGGAGGCGCCAGCAGCGAATTACCCTTTTCATCCACCGCCTCGGCCATGTCCGGCAGACTGAACCACTTGACGATCTTCACCTTGGGCTCGACGTAGATACTCAGGTTCATTATCAGGTTGCGGCTGACCTTCGGTGGGCTGGCCAGGTCGGCCGTGTTGATCCGCTGCAACTGGGCGACGACGGTCATGAACGCGCCGTGGATCGAGGCCGGGTACGCCATGATGTTGCCACCCATGCCCGTGCCAAAGCCGCGCACCGGCATCAGCGTCAGCTTGTTATCCGGCATGCCCGTGTTCCAGAGGGTCAGGTCGGCCTTGTCGCAGACTTCGCGCAGGGCCGCCCAGAACGGCTGTTTTTCGAGCGCCAGCGACACCGGCGGCAGGTTGGGCTGCCTGCCGGTGCGGTCCTTCTGGATGACCAGCTCGAAGCCCGTCTGCCTGGCGAACTCATCAATCACGGCCTCCACATAAGCATCCTCGTGAGTGAAGGACACCAGCGAGGCCGCGGTGAGCTT
>JBEKVL010000277.1:0-7858 GCA_049514055.1 Tepidisphaeraceae bacterium
GGTTTCCGTCGACCAGAGCGGCAACATCTCGACCTTCCTCAACCGCGGCAACACGTCGTTCCAGCGCGCCAAACGCACCGCCACCGGCGGCCTCGGCTCGGTTGACCTGGCTCTGGGCGATGTCAACGGCGACGGCAAACTCGACGTGGTTGTCGCCAACAGCATCTCCGGCACCGTCTCCGTCCTCTTCGGCAACGGCAACGGCACCTTCGCGGCCCCGCGCATCTACAAGGCTTTCAAGAACCCCACCGCCATCCGCCTGGGCGATGTCAACGGCGACGGCAAGCTCGACATCATCGTCACCAACACCGCCACCCACAAGATGACCTACCTGCTCAACAAGGGCAACGGCACCTTCGGGGCGCTCAAGTCCTTCGAAATCCCCGGCGTCTCCCCGATCGCCTTCGATATGGCCGACCTCAACGGCGACGGCAAGCTCGACATCGTGGTCGTCAACAACACCAAGAGCCTGTCGCTCGACGTTCTGTTCGGCAACGGCAATGGCGGCTTCAAGATGTCCCAGCGGCTCCGTGTCGGCCTCCCCGCGACGTCGGTCAAGATCGCCGATGTTGACAACGACGGCAAGCTCGACATCGTTGCCTCCAACGCCACCTCCAAGTTCGTCTCAGTCCTCCAGGGCAAGGGCGCCGGCCTGTTCTACTTCCGCACCCGCATCAACTACATCGGCGACAACCTCCAGGGCCAGGCGATCACCACGGCCGACCTCAATTCCGACGGATACCAGGATCTCATCATCGCCAATGCCAAGGGTGATACGCTGGGCGTCATGCTCGGCAACGGCAATGGCACCTTCCAGACCATGACCACGTTCCAGATGGGCAAGCTGATCTCCGGCCAGGCTCACGCCATCGCGACCGCCGATTTCAACAACGACGGCCTGACCGACATCGCCGTTGCCAACGCCGGCACTGACGATGTCAGCGTGTTCTTCAACAGCCAACCCGGCCACGGCGACAACTCCGGCCTCGGCTCCGGCGGATTCGGTACCTTGGGCAGCAGTTCCAGCGGCGGCTCGGGCGGCAGTAGCACCTGATCCAGTCTCTGATCTTCCACCCGGGCTCGCGCTTCCCATGGACGCGCGAGCCCGTTTTCTTGCGCCTCGCGGAAATGTCACGTCACTTCCCGGGAAGCCTGCAACTACCAGCCTGCTTGTGGAGTATTAGGAGGGAATGGAATCGCAAGACCCGCCCAACATCAAAAAGCCGCCGCAGGATCCGTCCGATGTGATTCCCTTTGCCGACGAGGCCACGCCCGGATCGGTGCCCAAGCCCCAGTCTGCGCCGGCAGCACCGGAAGGACCACTCGGCCTCTTCGTAGACGCGTCTGAACATATTTCCCGGCCGGCCGGCCCGCCGGATTCCCCCGGCCAGCTCCCCGCCGCCTACGACTCCTCGGCGGACCCCTTTCCGGCAAGCCCCGAAATCGGCCAGTCCCGCGGCCTGCCCTGGGAAGCGCCCTCCACCGTCGCCCCGCTCGAGCCTCCTGCGCCATTGCCGGGCGAGCCGCGGCCGCTGCCCCCCGCCTATGACTCGGCCTCCGAGCCCTTCCCGCCGGCCCCGCAGCCCGTCCAGGCCGGGGATCTTCCGTGGGAATCGCCGGCCGCCGACCAGCCCGTCTCCGTCTCGCCGCCGGGTCCGCTCCCCGCTCTGGCCGCATTTGAGATGCCGCACGAACCCGCCGTCGTCGCCGAACCGCCTCCTCCCCCGCGTTCCCTGCCGCAGCTGAGCGAGTTCGAGCCCGAACCGTTCGCCCTGGCCGAATTCCCCGCTGAAACGGCCGGCCCTTCCGCCCCAGCTCCCCGGCGAGTCTTCGACGCGCCCATCCCGCCGCCGGCCCCGCGGCCCGTCCCGCCCCGCCCGGGCATCTTCGACCGCTATTCCCTCCTCTGGCTGCTGCTGATCACCATTGCCGCCGGCCTTTTCCGCTTCCTCTGGATCGACAGGCCCGCCTGCTGGACCGACGAGGCATACACCTTCCGTCGGCTGGTCGGCAGCTTCCACGATCTGCTCGACGTGCTCCAGTACGACGGTTTCGGGCCGCTGCTGTATGAGTTCAACTGGTGGCTCGCCCAGAGAATCGGCGGCGCCAGCCACATGACGCCCTTCTGGCTCCGCCTGCTCCCGGCCAGCGCCGGCACGCTGATGGTGCCGGCCATGTACTTCCTGGCCCGGCAGCTCGTCTCCAAACGCACCAGCCTCGTTGTCGCGTTGTTTACGGCATCGTCGGCCTACATGATGGCCTATTCGCATGATGCCAAGATGTACATGCTGCTCTGGCTGGCCGTGGCGCTCAACCTCGGCGGGCTCTTCTGGTGGTTCCGCAGCAACCTGCGCGTGGCCTGGCTGACCTGGATCGCCGCGGGCATCCTCGTCGGCGGCACGCACGCGCCGGGGCTCATCGTGCTGGCGCTCCAGCCGTTCTTCCTGCTCAGCCAGAAAGAGATGCACTGGCGGAAGTTCCTGGCCTTCGTCGCCGGCATGGCCGTTCTCGCCTCGGCGCCGCTGGTTCACTACACCCAGTTCAACCGCATGGTCGACAAGATCGAGGATGAAGGCTGGGGCGCATCCGGCGTGGGCTGGGTGCCCGGCGTGCTCAGCGGCCGCGGCGGCGAGGAAATGGCCCTCTCGGCGGCCTCGGCCTATATGTACTCCTGGGAATGGCCCCGCTTCACCTACAAGGACGATGATGCCACCAACCGCTACGAACGCAACCAGCAGGCCGCCGGCGGGCTGATGCTCCAGGGGTTCAACATCAACCCCAGAATCATGTCCGGCCTGATGACGGCCGTGTGCGTCGTGTTCGGCTTGTGCATCCTGGGCGCACTCCCTTGGACCCGCCGTCTCCGCGGCGCGCGCCTTGGCGAGGAGCCCGTTCAGCCCGCCTGGCGGCTGGTCTTCTGGCTTGGGTTGTGGGTGCTGTTGCCTGCGTATGTCTACTACTGCATCAGCGTCTTTGGTATGAAAGGCGTGGGCCGCAACGGGGCCATGCCCTTCGTATCGCCCGGATATTATTGGGATTCGATTGTCAACATCTTCTCCGGCAATTGGTGGGATCTGAAGCCATCGCCCGGCGGGCAATTGGCCCCCAGGGCTGAGATCGTCCATATTCTGGTCCTGAAATGGACGCTCGTGTCGGCCATTGCGGGCCTGCTGTGCGCCGGCCTGCTCTGGTCCGGCCGGGTGTTCCGCATCATCGCCGCCAGCCTGGCCGGGGCGCTCGGATTGATGATGCTGGTGTTTTTCGTGACCGCCCTGTGGAAGACCGGCTGGACCCGGCCCGTGGGCCTGCCCGACGGCAAGACCGGCAAGGAGTGGCTCGAAAGCTGGCGGGCCGTCCGGCTTGTCGGCAGCGCCTTCTACGACGCCGCGACCGGCCAGTGGATGACCTGGGGTGTTGCCTTCGTTCTGCCCGCCGTGGCCCTGCAACTCTGTGCCGACACCGTGGTCGGCCGCCTCAAGAAGGCTCTGCAGCTTGCCGCCGCCCTGGCCGCTCTCTTCGGCGCCATCTGGCTGGCCCACTACTTCGTCTCCCAGGAACTGGCCCACAAGACCCCGCAGGAACTCGGTCCCATCTGGATGCCGCGCTACCTTGGCGCCATCTGGCCTGCTTTCGCCATCGTTATCTGTGCCCTGCTCATGCGCCTGCCCACGCGCATCCTGCGGGTCGTCGCCGTCTGCCTGCTCCTCGGCGTCAATGTTGCCCAGGCCTGTGGCCGCATGTTCGCCGGCACCGAGCCGCCGGTGGACAAGATGATCGCCGAGGTCTACGACAGCCAGGAGCCCGGAACCCCCGGCGGTCCGAAAGTCCGCTCGAACTTCCGCACCTATATAGAGCGCCCGGCCATCGTCAGCACCCATCCCGCCGGCACCTGGGTCGACCCTGGCGGCCCCAACCCGGCATCCAAATACTACGCCGCCCTGATTCGCGGCAAGGCGTTCGATCCGCAGGTCTGGCGCAACATACCCCTGGCCAGCTATGTCGCCACCATCTGGTCCGACACCACGCCGCGCTCGATCGCGGCCGACGTCAAGCGGTATCCATACCTCGAGCACATCACCGTCTGGGACCGCTTCCCCGAGTTGCCCCAGGACCCGAAGAAGCAGATTGATGGCTACACCAGGGCGCTCAACAGCGCCAAGGCCGGCATCGAGTACACGTATGAAGGCCGGAAGTACAGCAAGAGCAGCATCCCCGAACTCGAGCGCGCGATCGCGGCCCTGCAAGCGAAGGCCGGCGCGCCCGAGCCCGACCCACTGCTCGACCTGCTTGGCACCGGCTGGAAGCGTGAGCCCGACTGCTGGTTCCAGGTGAGGTATCACTGGAACTGGAGCGAGATCTACGCCACCCGCCGCCGCGAGTATGTCCATACGCCGCAGCCCGCCGCGCCGGCGGTTCAGCCGGTTGTCCAGCCGACAATCCAACCGACGACGCGCCCGCTGCCTGCGCCCGCTGTGGTTCCAGTGCCCCAGCGTCCCGGTGTCCGTCCCGCGACGGTTCCCGCAACGCCGCCCCGCAAGAGCATCTTCGAGCCGTAGGCCATAAGCCAACCGGGCGGCTCATGTGAGCCGCCCGGCGTTGTTGTTTATGAATTGAGCAGAGGGGATCAGCGGATCAGTCGCGACGGTGTTCACCGCCGCGGCCGTGTCCGCCGCGTCCGCCGCCGCCACCACGTCCGCCGCGATCGCCGCCGCGTCCGGCACGATCGCCGCCGCGTCCGCCGCGGTCGCCACCACCGTGACCGCGATCGCCGCCGTGGCCACCGCCACCGCCACTGGGGCGATGTTCGCCGCCGCCTTCAGCGCCGGGGCCGGGTCGGCCTTCGGGGATCGGCAGGCCCGCCGCCTGGGCTTCCTCGATGATCACCGCCTTGCGCGATAGCTTGATGCGTCCGGTGTCGTCGATGAGGATGACCTTCACCTTCACCTCGTCACCCAACTGCACCACATCTTCCGGCCGGTTCACGTAGCCCATGTCCAGTTCGGACACATGGCACAGCCCGTCGGTCTCGGGGGCAATCTCGATGAACGCGCCGAACTCGCGAATGCTGACGACCTTGCCGGTATAGACGCGGCCGAGCTTCACTTCGGCGGTCATGGCCTCGACGATGTTGCGGGCCTTCTCGGCCGCGCCGCCGTCGACACTGGAGATGTACACGGTGCCGTCGTCCTCGATGTCGATCTGGGCGCCGGTCTCCTCCTGTATACGCTTGATGTTCTTGCCGCCCGGGCCAATGATCTTGCCGATCTTCTCGGGGTCGATCTTGATCGTGAGCAGGCGCGGGGCCCACTGGGAAATCTCCGGCCGCGGGGCGGCCAGGGTCTGCTTCATGGTGTCGAGAATCTTCAACCGGGCTTCCTTGGCCCGCTTGAGGGTCTCGCGGATGATCTCGTGGCTGATGCCTTCGGTCTTGATGTCGAGTTGGATCGCGGTCACGCCCTCGCTGGTGCCGCAGACCTTGAAGTCCATGTCGCCGAAGTGGTCTTCCTCGCCGATGATGTCGGTCAGCAGGACGTACTTCTTGCCTTCCTGAACCAGACCCACGGAGATGCCCGCGACCATCCGGCTGATCGGCACGCCGGCATCCATCAGCGCCAGGCAGCCGCCGCAGCAACTGGCCATCGAAGACGAGCCGTTGGACTCGAGGATGTCCGAGATGACGCGGACGGTGTAGGGGAACTTCTCGATGTCGGGCAACACGGCGAGCAGCGAGCGCTCGGCCAATGCGCCGTGGCCGATCTCGCGGCGGCCGGGCCCGCGGATGGGCCGGACTTCGCCCACGCTATAGCTGGGGAAGTTGTAGTGGAGCATGAACTTCTGGCTGTATTCCTCGGTCAGCCCGTCGACGAGCTGTTCGTCGGAACTGGTGCCGAGGGTGACGGTACACATGGACTGCGTCTCGCCGCGGCTGAACACGGCCGAGCCGTGAACGCGGGGAAGCACGCCGACCTCGCAGGTGATTGGGCGGATATCCGTATAGCCGCGGCCGTCGGGCCGCACGCCGGCAAGAATCGCCTCGCGCGTCACTTGCTCTTCAATGTCAACGAAGATCTTGCGGACTTGTCCGGCCAGTTGCTTCTGGGCAACGACCGCCAGATAGGGGGTGTTCGGGTCGGTCGCCGGCGGCGCCATGGCGGCCACGACTTCCTCCATGACCTGCTCGACAGCCTCGGAGCGGTTGTGCTTGCCGGGCTGGCCCTTGACCTCGCGGATGCGGGCCTGGGACAACTCGCGGACCTTCTGCACCAGCGCCGGGTCGGGCTGGGTGACATCGCCGACCTTGGGCTTGCCGACCTTGGCGACGAGTTCCTCGATGGCCCCGACGATCTCGATGATCGCCTTGTGGCCCAGTTCGATGGCATCGTACACCACGTCCTCGGGCACTTCGCGGGAACCGACTTCGATCATGTTCACGAAGTGCTTGGTGCCGGCGATGACCAGGTCAAGATCGGATACTTCCAGGTCTTTGACGGTCGGGTTGAGAATCAGCTTGCCATCAATCCGGCCGACGCGGACATGCGCCGTCGGCGTGATGAACGGAATGTCGGAAATGGCGATGCAGCAGGAGGCGGCGATGCCGGCCAGCACATCGGGGTCGTTGTCGCCGTCGAAGGCGAGCGTGTTGAGGTGAATCTGCACTTCGTCGATGAACCCCTTGGGGAACAGCGGCCGCAACGGCCGGTCAACCAGCCGGGCGATCAGCACTTCGCGGGTGGTCGGGCGGCCTTCGCGCTTCATGAATCCGCCGGGGAACTTGCCCGCGGCCGCGCGGCGTTCGCGGTAGTCGACCTGCAGCGGGAAGAAGTCGATGCCTTCACGGGGCTTGGCCCTGACCACGGCGCCGAAACAGACGGTGTCGGCATACTGCACGGAGACGGAGCCGTCCGCGAGTTTGGCATACGACCCGGTGCCGATGACGAGCCTGCGCCCGCCGATCTCCCGTTCAACCTGGATTTTCTGCATGGAGAATGTCCTTTGCGGCCCCCGTGGAGGAGATGACTCCCCTCCACAATTGTTTATGCCACAGATGGACAGATTCGAACACGTTGGCGGAGTCAGTAGTCGGTGGTCCGTGGTCAGTAGCATCGAATGACGCCGGCGACCGGGTGTCTCCTGCTACGGACCACTGACTACGGACTACTGACTAACATGCGCGAATTTGTGCATCTGTGGCGCCCTGCATTGCCGGCCACCAGGGCCGCCGGAGGCCTTGTGGGCGGGACTGGAGCACGGCCAGGGGATACGTCATGGCCGCCTACGCCAGGCGGCTCTAGCCAACATAACCAAAGCGGACCCCGTTACTTACGGAGTCCGAGCCGGGTGATTACCTGCTGATAGCGAGTGCGGTCCTGGCGGGTCAGATACTTCAGGAGCTGGTTCCGGCGGCTGACCAGCTTGAGCAGGCCGCGCCGCGACGAGTGGTCCTTCTTGTGCGTTTCAAAATGCGAGCGAAGTTCGTTGATCCGCGTCGTCAGAATGGCGATCTGAACTTCGGGTGAGCCCGTGTCTTTCTCGTGAATCTGGAAATCCTTGACAATCTTGTTCTTGCTTTCAGCCGCAATCATGGTCTTACTCCTGGACACCTGGCGGCCAGGTCTTCTGCCGGCCGGCCGGTCATTACAGGTCCCGTGTCGCGCGCGCGACGATTTCGGGAAGACCTCGAAGATTACCGGCAGGGGGGTTGGAAAGCAAGTGCGGTCGGGCGGATGTCAAAATGGCGGCGCGGCAATTTTTTCGGGAGCGCCTAATTTGAGCAGGAAATGCACATTCGCCAGTAGTCCGGGCTTTGGCCGCTGATCCGCATGGCCTCCAACGCCATCACCGCCTCGGCGTTGTCCGC